>NZ_LATC01000012.1:0-72396 GCF_001414075.1 Mycobacterium sp. UM_11
ATGTGTATAAGAGACAGGCGCTGGGGCTGGACGCGCGGGATTGCACCGCGGCGGCGCGGAAGTACGTTGCGGAGACCAGGCCGGTCAGCGACTACACGATCCCCGCGATAGCCCTCACGCGAGGCCGCCGTGTCGACCGCCTGATAGAGGGATTCTTCGGTGGCACCACCCTGATCGAGCGCCTGCCGAGGGAGTTCTTTTCCGTCTCCACCGACATCATCACGGGCGATCAGATCATCCATCGCCGTGGATTGCTGTGGGTCGCGGTGCGCGCATCGATCTCGATACCCGGCCTCCTGCCGCCGGTGCAGCATGGGGAACGGCTGCTCGTCGACGGCGGACTGATGAACATCCTGCCCGCCGACGTGATGTGCGCCGACCCGGACGGCGAGGTGATATGCGTCGATCTGCGCACGACGTGGGTGCCATCGAAGGGATTTGGCCCGCTGCCGGTGAAGCTTCAGCCGCCCGCGTTCGTCCGGCGGCTCTTGACCGGCACGGATGTAGCCCTGCCGCCGCTGCAAGACACGTTGCTTCGCAGCGTCGAACTCGCGGCCCCCAAGTGGAACCTGCGCGAGCTCCCCCGAGTCGCGGCGATCATCGAGCCGGACGTCTCGGCGATCGGTCCGCTGGACTTCAAAAACATCGATGCGGCCCTGAAGGCCGGGCGGATCGCAGCCCGCAGAATCCTCGAAGCGCAGCCGTCGCTCGTTCGCTGAGCCTGTACGATTACGCTGCAGCCAACGGCTCAGCATCTTCAGGTGGCAGACGCTTAGTGTGTGCACAGGGTGGTCAGGGCGAGCGGGGCAGACAACGACGAGTCTCGCTCGCGCACGCGGCCGTTCGAGTGCGGCGAGGCTGTTAACCCATGGGCTCCGATTGGTGGGACAAGCCGCTGGCCAATCTGGTCGTGCACTTGAATGGCGGCGAGAAGATCGTGCCGATCTTCGATCAGTTATTCGTCGGGCGTCAGTGCGCGGGCATCGACGAACAGCGCCGACTGGTCATTCCCGATCCGAACATCTCCCGCAACCACCTCGAGATTCGCTTGGACGTCAGTACCGACCGGGCATACCTCATCGACACCAGCACCAACGGGACGTTGCTCAATGGCATGCCCCTGGAGCGCGCCGTCCAGGTCCCCATCAAGCCCGAGGACCGGATCTCGATAGGCGACGTGGTGCTCGTCTTCCGATCGGACCGGTTCACTGCCGCCGGGGTAACCAACACAAGCCCGACCCTGACCCGCATCGTCGAGGAGACCATGGTCATGGTGGTCGGGGACATTACCAACTACTCGACGATCTCCGAAGTGACCGACAACAGGGTGATCGCCCAGAGCCTGAACTATCTCTGGCACGAGCTCAACCTCGTGCTGCGCGCCCATCGCGGGACGCTCAACCATTACGCCGGCGATGCGCTGTATGCGGTCTGGGAACCGCGGACCATTCCGAGGGCTAACGAGCTCGCGATCGACTTCGCGCTCGCCGCGAACCGGAGGGTCGAGGAGCTCGGGCCCACGCTCCCGCTGCGTAGCCCGGACGGGTCGCCGATCCGCATGGGTTGGGGGGTGGTGCAGGGCCGGGCCGCGATCGCCGCCATGACACGAACGGTCACGGCCGTAATCGGCGACGCGACCAACGTGGCGTTCCGGTTGGCCGGCATTGCCGGACGGGGCGGGCGCCCGATCGTGATGGTCAGCAGCGGCGTTCACGCCGCCGTCGAGGCGCAATACATTTGGGGCCACTCCGAGCAGGTAGAGATCAAGGGCCGGCGCGGAATGGAGACCGTCTTCGGTGTTGTCGCACGCGCGTAGCCGGACCCTCTGCGCCGAGTCTGCGACGCCCCTCTGCGGCGAGCGTGCGGCTAGCCGCACAGTCGACGCCGAGCGTGCGGCTAGCCGCACGCTCGCCGCGCGAATGCCGCACGAACGCGGCCGACGATCTCGGCGGGCCGGTCGCCCGACACCACTCGGATGACCAGCCAGCCACCACGCTGTAGCCTTTCCAATCGCCTTACGTCCCAGGTGTATTGCCGGCGATCGCTGCGGTGCTGGTCGCCGTCGTATTCGACGGCGACCTTGACGTCCTCCCACCCCATGTCGAGGTAAGCGAAGACATTGCCGACCTCGTCGCGCACCGGAATCTGTGTTTGGGGCCGCGGTAGGCCGGCCCCGATCAGCACGAGGCGAAGCCAGGACTCTTTTGGCGACTGCGCCCCGGCATCGAACAGATCCGCGGCTCGCCGTGCTCGCGCGATGCCTCTGCGTCCGACGTATCTCCGGGCCAGCAGCTCGACATCAGCCGCTTTGATTTCCGTTGCTCTGGCGAGAGCGTCGATCCCCGCCACAGCGGTCATGGTCGGGTACCAACAGCCGAAGTCCAGTGCCGTCCTGACCGGCGAGGTGACCCGCATGCCGGCCACCAGCTCGATCTCGTCCTCCTCGATCCGGTCCCCGTGCGCGTGAATACCAGGCGGACTGCGCCGATTGTCGTGGATCAACTCCACGACGTGCGCATCATCGACCCACTTGCTGCCATGCAGAGCGGATGCGGCGAACCCTGCGACAACACCTCGGCGGCCGCTCCATAGCCAGCCGGCTTTGGCGCGTAGTTCGGCGGTGATGCCGACATCACGCTCCACGTAGACGTCCGGGAACAATGGGCGAAAGCGAGTAGCCAGTTGCGACTTGGACAGCACCCCTGCAGAGATGGCCTCGCTGCCAATAATCGGCTCCATCATGGCCCCGCAGCGTGGCATGAGGCCGCCGTGGCCGTCACGTCAGCTATCCACAAGTCGCGAGCGTGCGGCTAGCCGCACGCTCGAACGCGAACGTGCGGCAAGCCGCACGTTCGAGGCGAACGGCAAAGCTAGCCGAGGATCAGGCCCGACGTGGGCACGCCGGTTCCCGCGGTGACGAGCACGTGCTCGACGTCGGGGACCGGGTTCACCGACGTTCCCCGTAGCTGCCGCACACCCTCGGCAATGCCGTTCATGCCGTGGATGTAGGCCTCACCGAGTTGACCGCCATGCGTGTTGATCGGAAGCCGGCCACCGACCTCGATCGCACCGTCGGCGATGAAGTCCTTGGCCTCGCCCTTACCGCAGAATCCCAACTCCTCCAACTGAATCAGCGTGAAGGGCGTGAAGTGGTCGTACAACACGGCGGTCTGGATGTCGGACGGCTGCAGACCGGACTGCTGCCACATCTGCTGACCGACCAGCCCCATCTCGGGCAGGCCGAGCTCGTCGCGGTAGTAGCTGACCATCGTGTACTGGTCGGGGCTGGAGCCTTGCGCCGCGGCCTCGATGACCGCCGGCCGCTGCTTGAGATCCTTCGCGCGCTCCGGGGAGGTCACCACGATCGCCACCGCGCCGTCGGTCTCCTGGCAGCAGTCCAGCAGCCGCAGCGGCTCGGCGATCCACCGCGAATTCTGGTGGTCCTCAATGGTTATCGGCTTCTCGTAGAAGTACGCCTTTGGGTTCTTGGCCGCGTGCTTGCGGTCGGCCACCGAGATCACCCCGAAATCCCGGCTGGTCGCGCCGGACCAGTGCATGTACCGCTGCGCGATCATCGCGACCTGCGCGGCGGGCGTCGACAGCCCGTGCGGATACGAGAAGGAGTTGTCGGCCGCCGTCGAATCGGCCTGCACGCCCGCATTTCCCACCAGCCGGGTCTGGACCTGACCGAACCGCATGCCCGACCGCTCGTTGAACGCCCGGTACGCCACGACGACGTCGGCCACCCCGGTGGCGACGGCCATCGCCGCCTGCTGAACGGTCGCGCACGCGGCGCCGCCGCCGTAGCCGATCTGCGAGAAGAACTTCAGGTCACCGATGCCGACGGCGCGCGCCACCGCGGTCTCGTTGTTGGTGTCCATCGTGAACGTGGTCAGCCCGTCGACGTCAGACGGCGAAAGGCCGGCGTCGTCCAGGGCGTCCAGGACCGCCTCGGCGGCCAGCCGCAGCTCGCTGCGGCCGGAGTCCTTGGAGAAGTCGGTGGCGCCGATCCCGACGATGGCCGCCTTACCCGAGAGCATCAAGCATCCCCCATCGTCAGCGTCACCGTCGCGATCACATGATCGCCAAGGCTGTTGCGGCCGAAGACCTTCAACGCGATCAGGCCGTCGTCGATACCGGTCACCTCGCCGGAGAAGGTGACGGTGTCGTAGGCATACCACGGCACGCCGAGCCGCAGCCCGATCGATTTGATCCGTGCGGCCGGACCGGCCCAGTCGGTGACGTAACGCTGCACCAACCCCGTGTCGGTCAGGATGTTGACGAAGATGTCCTTGGAACCCTTGGCCTGCGCCAGGTCCCGATCGTGGTGCACGTCCTGAAAGTCCCTGGTGGCCAGGGCGGTCGAGATGATGAACGTCGGGTCGCCGTAAATCTTCAATTCGGGCAGGGTGGTACCCACCTCGACAGTAGGCGCGCTCATGCTTGATCTCCCAAGGGTTCCCACGCGTAAAGGCTCCACTCCGGGCCGGAGTCGCCGGCCGGGAAGTCGATATAGGTTGCGCGAACCGGCATTCCGATCTTGATCTCGGCGTGGTCGACGCCGCGCAGCTCGCCGAGCATACGAACACCCTCTTCCAGCTCGACGAGCGCGATCACAAACGGCAGCGTGCGTCCGGGCACCTTCGGCGCGTGGTGCACGACGTAGCTGTACAGCGTGCCGCGGCCGCTGGCCACGACGTAGTCGATGGGTTGGGCCTTGTCCTGCCACACCGCCGGCACCGGCGGATGCTGCAGGCTGCCGTCGGGCCGGCGCTGAATCCGTAACTCGTGCGCCTTGACGCCCTCCCAGAAGAAGGCGGTGTCCCGCGACGACGCCGGGCGCATCATGGTGTCGGGATCGAGGTCCTCGGGCACCGAGGACGGCGCGGATTCGCGGGGCTTGAACTTCAAGATCCGCCAAGCCATCTCGGCGACGGCTTCCTCCCCGACACGCCAGGTGATGTGCTGGTTGATGAAGTAGCCCTCACCGAGGCCGGTCTGCTTGGGGCCCACCACGTCACGCATCTCGGAATGGATGGTGACCTGCTCGCCGGGACGCAGATACCGGTGATAGGTCTGCTCACAGTTGGTGGCGACCACGCCGATGTAGCCGGCGTCGTCGAACAGCTTCATGATCGGGCCCATTGGATCGTCGGTGGGGCGTTCACCGCCCTGCCCGAACATCGTCCACACCTGAATCATGGCCGGCGGCGCGACAATCCCCGGGTGACCGGCTGCCTTGGCGGCATCCTCGTCCACATAGATCGGGTTGCGGTCGCCGAGGGCCTCCACCCAGTTGTTGATGATCGGCTGGTTCACCGGATCCCGGCCCGCGCGCGGCGCTGCCACGACGGTGGCGGTGATTTCCGCGACCGCTTCGGCGATATCCGTCATCGAGGCACCCTCGGCACCTTGAGGCCGGCCGCCGCGATCATCTCTCGCATCACTTCGTTCACGCCGCCACCGAAGGTGATCACCAGGTTGCGCTTGGTTTGCGAATCCAGCCAACGCAGCAGCTCGGCGGTCTCCGGTTCCGCGGGGTTGCCGTACTTGCCGACGATCTCTTCGGCCAGCCGGCCGATGTACTGAATCTTCTCGGTGCCAAAGACTTTGGTCGAGGCGGCGTCGGCGACGTTGATGTCCTCGCCGGCGGCGGCCACCTGCCAGTTCAGCAGCTCGTTGATCCGCCACATCGCGTGGATCTCACCGAGCGCCCGTTTGACGTCGGCGTGGTCGATCGGCGTGACGCCGTCGCCGCCCGGCTTGGACGCCCACGCGTGCACCCGGTCGTAGATGCCCGCGGTGCGGCCCGCCGGGCCCAGCATGACGCGTTCGTTGTTGAGCTGGGTCGTGATCAGCCGCCATCCGCCGTTCTCCTCGCCGACCAGCATGTCGGCGGGCACCCGCACGTCGTTGTAGTAGGTGGCGTTGGTGTGGTGGGCACCGTCGGACAAGATGATCGGCGTCCACGAGTAGCCGGGATCCTTGGTGTCGACGATCAGGATCGAAATCCCCTTGTGCTTCACGGCTTCCGGGTCGGTGCGGCAGGCCAACCAGATGTAGTCCGCGTCATGCGCACCGGTGGTGAAGATCTTCTGCCCGTTGACGATGTACTCGTCGCCCTGGCGCACGGCGGTGGTCCGCAGCGAAGCCAGGTCGGTTCCCGCGTCGGGCTCGGTGTAGCCGATCGCGAAGTGCACTTCGCCGGCGAGAATGGCCGGCAGGAACTTCTTCTTCTGTGCCTCGCTGCCGAATTGCTGCAGCACCGGACCGACCGTCTGCAGCGTCACCGCGGGCAGCGGGACGTCGGCCCGATGCGCCTCGTTGACGAAGATCGACTGCTCGATGGGGCCGAAGCCCAAGCCGCCGAACTCCTTTGGCCAACCGACGCCAAGCTTGCCGTCCCGGCCCATCCGCCGGATCACCGCGCGATAGGCCTCGTTGTGACGGTCCTCCTCCATCGCCTTCATCTCGTCGGACGAGATCAGGTTCGAAAAGTATTCCCGCAGTTCCGCTTGCAGCTGACGCTGCTCCGGAGTCAGGTCTATGAACATTGCGCTCCCACCAGATCGAGACGATGAGAAGGCCCGCCCAGCAGCCGGGTCAGGTCCTTGATCGTGGAGTAGTACCGGTGCATCGGATAGGTGATGTCCATGCCCATGCCGCCGTGCAGGTGGTGGCAGAGCTGCATCACCGGCGGGGCCTGCGACGTGATCCAATAGCCGAGCACGTCGAGATCGTCGTCAGCGTCCCGTCCTTCGGACAGCCGCCACACGACCGACTTCGCCGCCAAATCGATGGTGCGCGAAGCGATGTAGACCTCGGCGAGCTGCGCGGCCACGGTCTGGAACGTCGACAGCGGCTTGCCGAATTGCTTGCGGTTGGCCACGTAGTCCGCGGTGAGCCGCAGCGCGCCCGCGACCAGGCCGTCGGTGTAGGCGCCGATGGCCGCCAGCGCCAGCTGGTTGACCCGCGGCGCCCCGGCGCCCGACAAAACGTCGGCGTCTTCGACCGCAACGTCGGCGAAGGTGACCGTGTACTCGTCGGAGCCGTTGGATGTCGGGGTCTGAATCACCTGCACCCCATCGGCCTTCGGCGACACCACGACCACCGCGTTGTCGGCGGTCACGACCATCCAGTCGGCGGATTCGGCATACGGCACAGCCACTTTCGTGCCCGACAACCGGCCGTTGGCGAAGGTGGTCGACGGCCGGTCGGGCAACGCGGTGCCGGGCTCGTTGAGCGCGGCGGTCAGCACGCCGCCCTTCGCGACGCCGGCCAGGAACCGGTCCTGCTGTTCGTCGGACGCCAGGTCAAGCAGCGGCAGCACGCCGAAGCCGAGCGTGGCCAGCGCCGGCGTGATGGCGCCGTGGCGACCCACCTCGGTGAGGACGGTGGCCACCTCGGGCAGCCCCACGCCGTCACCGCCGAGACGCTCGGGCACCGGGAGCGCCGTCACGCCCCCGCCGACCAAAGCCTCCCAGCTCAATTCGCGGTCGAGCACCGACGTGACGACGTCGGCGACGGCCTGTTGCGTCGCGGTGAGATCGAAGTCCATGTCAGTTGGATTTGCCGCTGTAGTCGACCTGCCAGTGCTTGATCCCGTTGAGCCAGCCCGACCGCAACCGCTCGGGCTCGCCGATGGGCTTGAGGTCCGGCATGTGGTCGGCCACCGCGTTGAAGATCAGGTTGATGGTCATACGGGCCAAGTTAGCGCCGATGCAGTAGTGGGCGCCGGTGCCGCCGAAGCCGACGTGCGGGTTCGGGTCGCGCAGGATGTTGAAGGTGTGCGGGTCGTCGAAGACCTCTTCGTCGAAGTTGGCCGACCGGTAGGACATCACCACCCGCTGCCCCTTCTTGATCTGCACGCCGGACAACTCGGTGTCCTCGCTGGCGGTGCGCTGGAAGGCCGAGACCGGGGTGGCCCACCGGATGATCTCGTCGGCGGTGGTCGACGGGCGCTCGGACTTGAACAATTCCCACTGGTCGGGGTTGTTCGCCATGGCGATCATGCCGTGGGTGATCGAGTTGCGGGTGGTCTCGTTGCCCGCCACCGCGAGCATGACCACGAAGAACCCGAACTCGTCGTCGGAGAGCTTCTCGCCGTCGATGTCGGCCTGGATGAGCGTGGTGACGATGTCGTCGGTGGGGTTCTTGCCCCGCTCCTCGGCCATCGCCATCGCGTAGGTGATCAGCTCCATCGACGACTGCGCGGGGTCGACGTGGGCGTACTCGGGGTCGGTGCCACCGGTCATCTCGTTGGACCAGCGGAACAGCTTGTCGCGGTCCTCCTGGGGGACACCGAGCAGGCCCGCGATGGCCTGCAGCGGCAGCTCGCACGAGACCTGCTCGACGAAGTCGCCGTGACCCTCGGTCGCCGCGGTCTTGGCGATGTTCTGGGCGCGCTGTGCCAGTTCGGCCTCCAGCCGTCCGATGGCCCGGGGCGTGAACCCGCGGGAGATGATCTTGCGCAGCCGGGTGTGGTGGGGCGCGTCCATGTTGAGCATGACGCTGCGCTGTAGTTCGACCTGCTCGCGCTTCATCTCCGGCGGCCACGTCGGGATGGCGCCGTTCATCCAGCTCGAGAAGATGTCGCTGCGCTTGGACACCTCCTTGACGTCGGCGTGCTTGGTGACGAGCCAATATCCGTGGTCCTCGAAGCCGCCCGCGCCGTTGGGGATGTCGACCCAGTGGATCGGCTCCGCCTTGCGGAGCCAGGCGAGTTCCTCGACGGGCAGCCCTGCGAGGTTGACGTCAGGGTCAAGGAAGTCGAAGTCAGCGGGAATGTTGGGGGGTGCCATGATGTGTGCGCTCCTCAATTGCAACGTGTTCTAGTGCCAGTAAAACACGGCTCCTGCGCAGATAAAAGGCAGGTCATCATCCTCGCTTGTCAGACTAATGAAACGTGTTCTAGCCTGACGGAATGGGTAACCCGGTAATCGTCGAAGCCACCCGCAGCCCGATCGGCAAGCGCAACGGATGGCTCTCAGGATTGCACGCCACCGAGCTGCTCGGTGCGGTGCAGAAGGCAGTCGTGGAGAAGGCCGGCATCGACGCCGGCGACGTCGAACAGGTCATCGGCGGCTGCGTGACGCAGTTCGGCGAGCAGTCCAACAACATCACCCGGGTTAGCTGGCTGGTCGCCGGGCTGCCGGAGCACGTCGGCGCCATGACCGTGGACTGCCAGTGCGGCAGCGGTCAGCAGGCCAACGGTCTGATCGCCGGCCTGATCGCGGCGGGCGCCATCGACATCGGCATCGCGTGCGGAATCGAGGCCATGAGCCGCGTCGGACTCGGCGCCAACGCCGGCCCCGACCGCAGCATCCTGCGGCCGGCGTCGTGGGACATCGACCTGCCCGACCAGTTCACCGCGGCCGAGCGGATCGCCAAGCGGCGCGGCATCACCCGCGAGGACATCGACGAGTTCGGCTTCGGATCGCAGGCCAAGGCCAAGCAGGCGTGGGAGGAGGGCCGCTTCGACCGCGAGATCTCCCCGATCGACGCGCCCGCGCTGGACGAGAACAAGCAACCGACGTCGGAGCGGGTCACCATCTCGCGCGACCAGGGCCTGCGCGACACCACCCTGTCGGGCCTGTCCGCCCTTAAGCCGGTCATCGAGGGTGGGATCCACACGGCCGGGACGTCGTCGCAGATTTCCGATGGGGCCGCGGCCGTGCTGTGGATGGACGAAGATAAGGCCAAGGGGCTCGGGTTGCGGCCGCGGGCCCGCATCGTCAGCCAGGCGCTAGTCGGCGCCGAGCCGTACTACCACCTGGACGGCCCCGTGCAGTCGACGGCCAAGGTGCTCGAAAAGGCCGGCATGAAGATGGGCGACATCGACCTGGTCGAGATCAACGAGGCGTTCGCGTCGGTGGTGCTGTCCTGGGCGCGCGTCCACGAGCCCGACATGGCCAGGGTCAACGTCAATGGCGGGGCCATCGCGCTGGGCCACCCGGTGGGCAGCACCGGCAGCCGGTTGATCACCACCGCGCTGCACGAGCTGGAGCGCACCGACCAGAGCACCGCGCTGATCACCATGTGCGCGGGCGGCGCCCTGTCGACGGGCACCATCATCGAGCGCATCTAGCCCGGCACTTGATCGTCTCCGAGGAGAGCCGCATCGCCGCGGCGCAGTCCTACATCGACGCGCTCGTCAACCATGACGGCGACTCCGTTCCGTTCGCCGCCGACTGCACCCGCATCGAGCAAGGGATCAAGAACGGGTTCTCCGGAAACCACCTGCGCCGCAGCCTGAATCGCGGAGCTCAGTACCGGTTGCTCGCGGACACGACGCCGCCGGCCTACCGGATCGACGGCGACCGGGTGCACGCCTCATACGACGTGCTCACCAAGGCGGCGTTCGGCGGCCGGCGGCTGGGCGCACGGGTCGACGAGACCTTCGTGATACCCGCCGAAACCTCAAGCGGACGAGCCGAGATCCACCACATCAAGGTTCGCTTCCAACCGTTCGTCCAGCGGCGGCGGTAACGCCGCGGCGCCGCCCAGATACAGAGGAGCACGATGCCCAAACCCAAGCCAAAGTCACTGAACGCGCCCTGGGTCGGCTTCATCATCAAATGGATGGCCAAGGGCAACACGTGGATCTATCGACGCAGCAACGGAAAATTGGGGGGCACCTTCGGCAATGCTCCCGTCGCGCTGCTCACCACGACGGGCCGCAAGAGCGGTGAACCGCGGGTCAGCCCGCTGCTGTACCTGCGCGAAGGGAACCGGGTGGTGCTGGTCGCATCGAAGGGCGGTAGCGACAAGAACCCGCTGTGGTACCTCAACCTCAAGGCCAATCCGAAAGTCTCCGTGCAGATCAAGGACGAGGTGCTGCAGCTGCAGGCCCGTGATGCGACCGAGGCCGAGCGTGCGGAGTACTGGCCGAAGCTGGATGCCATGTACCCCTCATTCGGCGACTACCGGTCATGGACCGACCGGGTCATTCCCATCGTCATCTGCGACCCCTGACGTTTCTGCCCCGCGACGCCACAGACGCTGAGCGGGAACGCAATTGGCCGCCGCTGATGCGGATGTGCCCGCCCAACCGCAAGTACCGCGACGCCACCGACCGAGTGATTCCGCTCGTGGTGCGCGAGCCGCGCCAGGGCCGCCGGCCCCGTTCGGAAACGACCCTCAATTCTGACGGCCCCTCCGTCAGCGCTTGACTGAGCATATCGCCGTGTGTGACGATTTCGTCAGAAAGCGCCGCCATTGCGCCCGGCAGCGCGCTGTTAGGAGAACGATGCGTCGCACACCGGCCGGTGTCCCGGTATACGAGCCAGACCTCTACTCCACCGAGGCCATCGTCAATCCCTACCCGCATTACCGGCGCCTGCGCGACCTCGGCCGGGTGGTCTGGTTGGCCAAACAGAAGGCGTATGCGCTCCCCCGCTACGCCGAGTGCAAGGCCGTCTTGCGTGACGACAAGACATTCCTCTCGGGCAGGGGCGTCTCCCTGAACCCGATCACCAACCGCTTATCGCGAGGCACGACGCTGAACAGCGACGGCGACGAGCACGACCAACGGCGAAAGCTGGTGGCGCACCGCCTGTTGCCGCGTGTGCTGCGTGCGATCAGCGACAGCGTGGACGCCACCGCCGCGGCGGTGGTCGATGCCGCGCTCAGGCAGGGTGCGGTCGACGGGGTGAATGACCTGGCGGCCGCCCTGCCGCTGGCCGTGGTGCCTGACCTCATCGGTTGGCCGCGCGATCAACGCGATCACCTCATCGACTGGGGCGGCGCCACTTTCGATGTCCTCGGTCCGCTGAATTGGCAGGCGATCAAATCGACGCCTCGCGCGTTGCAAATGCTGCGGTTCGCGCGCCGCGTGGTGCGCCAGCGGGCCGTTCTCGAGGGCAGCATGGCACACGAGCTTCTGATCGCCGCCGACGAAGGCAAGCTGCCGCACCGCGAGTGTTCGCCGCTGATGGTCGACTATCTTGCGCCGTCGATCGACACCACGATGAGCGCCATCTCCAACGCGTTGCATTTGTTCGCGAGCCACCCCGACCAATGGCGAGTCCTGAAAGAGGACCCGGCCCTGATGACCAACGCCGTCAACGAGGTGGTCCGGTATGAGCCCCCGCTGCGTGCATTCGCGCGCTGGGTGCCAAGGCAAACCGAAATAGCCGGCACCCCAATACCATCCGGTGCCCGAGTCCTCGTGATATACGCCTCAGCCAACCGCGACGAACGCGAGTGGGAGGAACCCGACCTCTTCGACATCCGCCGTGACGCCAGCCGTCAAATCGGATTCGGACAGGGTGCGCATGCCTGTGCCGGCCAGGGCCTGGCGCGTTTGGAAACGGCGGCCATGCTGCGCGCGCTGCTTGAACGCGTCGAACGCATCGAGGTCACCGGCGCACCAAAATGGGCTATTAACAACATCATCCGCCGTCACGAAGCGCTGCCGCTAAAGCTGGTTGCCGCATGAGACTCTTACCCTTGGCCGCCGAGCCGTTCACCCCTTCGGTCGACCGCGACATGCTCCCGTCGGAGCGCCGCGAATTCGTCCGCACGCACCGTACGTGTGTCTTCGGGTACCGCCGCCGCCATGACGGCCCGGCCATGTCGATCGTGTATTACGTCCCGACCGATGACGACGAGCTGCTGGTGTCCACCATGGCCGGCCGCGCGAAGGCGAACGCCGTGGCGCGGGACCCGAAAGTGAGCATTTGCGTGCTGGACGAGCGCTGGCCGTTCTCCTTCTTGCAGGTGTATGCCGACGCCGTCATCGATCGAGACCCCGACCTCGTCGTCGACGTCATGATGGCCGTCGGCTGGCGGATGTCCGGGCAGCTGGCAGGCGCGGACGCACGGCCCTTCGTCAGGGAAATGGCCGAGCGCGAAGACAGGCTGGTGATCCGCTGCCGTCCCTACGCGACGTTCGCCACGCCGCCGCGTCATCTATATGCGAACGAGGAAGCGACCGAGCTGACGCACTGGGGATCATCGTCGCTCCCGTGGGACGCCCCGGATCCCGTTGCGCGATAGGTAAATCAGGCCCCGTATACGGGAACCGGCGGCCGGGCCTTGGCGAGCAGGTCCGCGACGACGGGCCCCAATTCGGCGGGATCCCACCGCGCACCCTTGTCGATCTGCGGCCCGTGGGCCCAGCCCTCGGCGACCCGGATCTTGCCGCCCTCGACCTCGAACACCTTGCCGGTGACGTCCCGCGACTCGGCGCTGCCCAGCCAGACCACCAGCGGCGAGACGTTCTCCGGCGCCATGGCGTCGAAATCCTGGTCCTGCGTGGCCATCATCTCGGCGAAGACGGTCTCGGTCATGCGGGTCCGGGCCGACGGCGCGATGGCGTTGACCGTGACGCCGTAGCGGCCCATCTCCGCCGCACCGACGAGCGTAATCGCCGCGATGCCGGCCTTGGCCGCGCTGTAGTTGCCCTGCCCGACGCTGCCCTGCAGGCCGGCACCCGAACTGGTGTTGATGATCCGCGCGTCGACCGTCTTGCCCTCCTTGGACAGCCCGCGCCAGTACGACGCCGCGTGCCGCATCGTGGCGAAGTGGCCTTTGAGGTGCACGGCGATGACGGCGTCGAACTCCTCCTCGCTGGTGTTGGCCATCATCCTGTCGCGCACGATGCCGGCGTTGTTCACCAGAACGTCCAGCCCGCCGAATGTGTCGACGGCGGTCTGGATCAGGCCGGCCGCTTCGTCCCAGTCGGCGACGTTGGATCCATTGGCTACGGCTTCCCCACCGGCCGCGGTGATTTCGTCGACCACGCCCTGCGCCGCGCTGCCGCCGCCCGCCGGGGAGCCATCCAGTCCCACGCCGATGTCGTTGACCACCACGCGCGCGCCCTCGGCCGCGAAGGCCAGCGCATGCGCGCGACCGATACCGCCGCCCGCCCCGGTGACGATGACGACGCGGCCGTCAACCACTCCCATTGTTCGTGTCTCCTCTACTTGATCGCTTTGGCATTCGTGGTGGCCAGGTAGTGCGGCGGTTCGCCGCCACCGTGCACCTCCAGCGAGGCGCCGCTGATGTAGGACGCCGTGTCCGACGCCAGAAATGCTGCGGCCCAACCGATGTCCTCGGGCTGGGCCAGCCGGCCCAGCGGCACGTTCTTGGAGATCGCGGCGATGGACTCGGCGTCGCCGTAAAACAGTTCGGATTGCTCGGTTTCCACCATGCCCACCACGCAGGCGTTCACCCGCACCTTCGGCCCCCACTCCACCGCAAGCGTCTGCGTGAGGCTTTCGAGTCCGGCCTTGGCCGCGCCGTAGGCGCCGGTGCCCGGTGACGGCCGTCGACCGGACAGACTGCAGATGTTGACGATCGACCCGCCGCGTTCCTGGCCTTGCATGTGGGCGTTGGCATGCTGCGAAACCGACAGCGCGCCAATCAGGTTCAACTCGATGATCTTGCGGTTGAACTTCGCGCTGGACTCCGCGGTCAGCACGTACGGCGAACCGCCGGCGTTGTTGACCACGACGTCGAGCCGGCCATGGGTGTCGACGATGGAATCGATCAGCGCCTTGACGGCGTCGTCGTCACGGACGTCGCAGGAGTGGAACTCATAGGGCAGGCCCTCGACGGCCCGCCGCGCGCAGGTGATGACGGTGGCGCCCTGCCCGGCGAAAACCGAGCTGATGCCGGCGCCCACCCCGCGAACCCCGCCGGTGACCAGAACCACCCGCCCGGCCAGCCCCAAGTTGATGGCGTCGGGTGCTTCGGCGCGAGTCACTGTGCTAGCGTACCAAGCAAGTGCTTGCTTAGGTAGTTACCCCACAAGGAAGTGGCACCTTGCCCATCACATCCGAAACCACCGAACCGGGCATCGTCGCGGTCACCGTCGACTTTCCCCCGGTCAACGCCATCCCGTCGCGCGGCTGGTTTGAACTGGCCGACGTCATCACGGCCGCCGGCCAGGATCCGCAGACCCATGTCGTGATCCTGCGGGCGGAGGGCCGCGGCTTCAACGCCGGGGTCGACATCAAGGAGATGCAGCGCACCGAGGGATTCACCGCGCTGATTGACGCCAACCGCGGCTGCTTCGCCGCCTTCCGCGCGGTCTACGAGTGCGCGGTGCCGGTCGTCGCCGCGGTGAACGGATTCTGCGTCGGCGGCGGCATCGGCCTGGTCGGCAACTCCGACGTCATCGTGGCCTCCGAGGACGCCACCTTCGGGTTGCCCGAGGTGGAACGCGGCGCGCTCGGGGCGGCCACCCACCTGTCGCGGCTGGTGCCCCAGCACCTGATGCGGCGGCTGTTCTTCACCGCCGCGACCGTCGACGCCGCCACCCTGCACCATTTCGGCTCGGTGCACGAGGTGGTGCCGCGCGACGAGCTGGACGAGGCCGCGCTACGGGTCGCCCGCGACATCGCCGCCAAGGACACCCGCGTCATCCGGGCCGCCAAGGAGGCGCTCAACCTGATCGACGTGCAGCGGGTCAACTCGAGTTACCGCATGGAACAAGGCTTTACGTTCGAGCTCAACCTGGCCGGGGTGGCCGACGAGCACCGCGACGCGTTCGCCGGGACGGCTAAGGGCAAGAAAGCATGAGCGACAAGAGAACCACGTTGGACGACGCCGTCGCGCAATTGCGCAGCGGCATGACGATCGGCATCGGCGGCTGGGGCTCGCGCCGCAAGCCGATGGCGTTCGTGCGGGCGATGCTGCGCACGGACCTGAAGGACCTGACCGTTGTCACCTACGGCGGGCCCGACCTCGGGCTGCTCTGCTCGGCGGGCAAGGTCAAGCGCGTCTACTACGGCTTCGTCTCGCTGGACTCCCCGCCCTTCTACGACCCCTGGTTCGCCAAGGCCCGCACGAGCGGCGCCATCGAGGCCCGCGAAATGGACGAGGGCATGTTGCGCTGCGGCCTGCAGGCCGCCGCCCAACGCCTGCCGTTCCTGCCGATTCGGGCCGGGCTGGGCAGCTCGGTCCCCGACTTCTGGGAGGGTGAGCTGAAGACGGTGGCCAGTCCGTACCCCGCGCCCGAGGGCGGCCACGAGACGCTGATCGCCATGCCGGCGTTGCGCCTGGATGCCGCCTTCGCGCACCTGAATCTCGGTGACTGCCAAGGCAATGCGGCCTACACCGGGATCGATCCCTACTTCGACGACCTGTTCCTGATGGCCGCCGAAAAGCGCTTCCTGTCGGTAGAGCGCGTCGTCTCCACCGAGGAGCTGGTCAAGGCCGTTCCCCCGCAGGCGCTGCTGGTGAACCGGATGATGGTCGACTCGGTGGTTGAGGCGCCGGGTGGGGCCCACTTCACCACCGCCGCACCGGATTACGGCCGTGACGAGAAATTCCAGCGGCACTATGCCGAGGCCGCCTCGACCGATGAAGGCTGGCAGCAGTTCGTCCAGACCTACCTGTCGGGTGACGAGGACGACTACCAGGCGGCGGTTCGCGCGTTCGCAGAGGAAGCGGCCAAGTGAGCAGCACCCGCGCCGAGGTGTGCGCAGTCGCCTGTGCCGACCTGTTCGAAGGAGCCGGCGAAATCATGGTCAGCCCCATGACCAACATGGCCTCGGTCGGCGCGCGGCTGGCGCGGTTGACGTTTTCCCCCGACATCCTGCTCACCGACGGCGAGGCGCAGCTGCTGGCCGACACCCCGGCTTTGGGCAAGACCGGGCCCGTCGAAGGCTGGATGCCGTTCGGCCGGGTGTTCGAGACGCTGGCCTGGGGCCGGCGGCACGTGGTGATGGGCGCGAATCAGGTTGACCGCTTTGGCAATCAGAACATTTCGGCGTTCGGCCCGCTGCAGCACCCGACCCGGCAGATGTTCGGCCTGCGCGGCGCGCCCGGCAACGCGATCAACCACGCGACCAGTTACTGGGTGGGCAACCACTCCAAGCGGGTGTTCTGCGAGGCCGTCGACGTGGTCTGCGGCATCGGCTGGGACAAGGTGGACCCCGACAACCCGGCTTTCCGCTTCGCCAACACCTACCGGGTGGTGTCCAACCTCGGGGTGTTCGACTTCGGCGGCCCGGACCGGACGATGCGCGCGCTGACACTGCACCCCGGGGTGTCGCCGGACGACGTCTGCGAGGCCACCTCGTTCGAGGTGCACGGCCTCGACGAGGCCGGCGAGACCAGGCTCCCGACCGACGAGGAGCTGCGGCTGATCCGCGAGGTGATCGACCCGAAGTCCCTGCGCGACAGGGAGATCCGATAATGAAGCTGCGCACGCCGCTGACCGAGCTGGTCGGTGTCGAGCACCCCGTCGTCCAGACCGGGATGGGCTGGGTGGCCGGTGCCCGGCTGGTGGCCGCAACGGCCAACGCCGGCGGCCTGGGCATCCTGGCGTCGGCCACCATGACGCTGGACGAGTTGGCGACGGCCATCGGCAAGGTCAAGGCCGCCACCGACAAGCCGTTCGGGGTGAACATCCGCGCCGACGCCGCCGACGCCGGCGACCGCGTCGATTTGATGATCCGCGAGGGCGTGAAGGTGGCGTCGTTCGCCCTGGCGCCCAAGCAGGAGCTCATCGCCCGGCTGAAAGAGGCTGGCGCGGTGGTGATCCCGTCGATCGGCGCCGCCAAGCACGCCAAAAAGGTGGCGGCCTGGGGCGCCGACGCCATGATCGTGCAGGGCGGCGAGGGTGGCGGGCACACCGGGCCCGTGGCCACGACGCTGCTGCTGCCGTCGGTGCTGGACGCCGTGGCGGGCACCGGGATTCCGGTGATAGCGGCGGGTGGATTCTTCGACGGGCGCGGGCTGGCTGCCGCGTTGAGTTACGGCGCCGCCGGCGTGGCGATGGGCACGCGCTTTCTGCTGACCTCCGACTCGACCGTGCCCGACGCGGTCAAGCGGCGCTACCTGGACGCCGCGCTGGACGGCACGGTGGTCACCAAGCGCGTCGACGGCATGCCGCACCGGGTACTGCGCACCGGCCTGGTCGAAAGGCTGGAAAGCGGTTCGCCGGTAAGGGGTCTCACCGCGGCGGTGCGCAACGCCGCGAAGTTCAAGCACATGTCGCAGATGACCTGGGCCTCGATGGTCCGCGACGGCCTGGCCATGCGGCACGGCAAGGAGCTGACCTGGTCCCAGGTGGTGATGGCGGCCAACACCCCGATGCTGCTGAAGGCCGGGCTGGTCGACGGCAACACCGAGGCCGGGGTGCTGGCCTCCGGGCAGGTGGCCGGGATCCTCGAAGACCTGCCGTCGTGCGCCGAGCTGATCGAGTCCATCGTGCGGGACGCGATCACGCACCTGCGGGCGGCGTCGGCACTGGTCGAAGGCGACGACTAAAGACCCTGGCTTGCGTTGCGACCCCGGGTCCATCGTGGGGTCATGAGTGCGCTGACACCCGAGGCGTGGCCCAAGCCATTACTGGGCGCGGTCCGTGTTTCCAACAGATACCTGCTCAACCCGCTGATGTTGCGCCTGGCCGGCCGCAAACACTGGTACGCATCGGCCATCCACCACACCGGGCGACGGTCGGGCAAGCAGTACACCACCCCGATCGTCGCGGACCGGACGGACGACGGGTTCGTCGTACCGCTGCCCTACGGCACCCGGGTCGACTGGTTGCAGAACGTCCTTGCGGCCGGGGGCGCAAGCATTTCCTCGGACGGCGAGAGCTACCAGGTGACGCGGCCCGAGGTCCTCGACGCGGCGGCCGCCATGCCCATGCTGTCGGCCGAGCGCCGACGCACGTTCGCCCGCGTCGGCATCCAGCACTACCTCAAAGTCCGGGACGCCGCACCGCCGAGTTGAGCGCGTCTTGACTCTCGACCACCGCGAGACTGAAACCACGCACACGTTCTACGGCGTGTCGCGTGCGTGGTTTCAGTGTCGCGCCTTGAGGGGAAGCCGCGCGCCGAAACACGAGACGCGCAGGGACTTACAGTCGCTCGATGATGGTGACGTTCGCCGTGCCGCCGCCCTCGCACATCGTCTGCAGGCCGTAGCGACCGCCGACGCGCTCGAGTTCGTTGAGCATGGTGGCGAACAGCTTGGCGCCGGTGGCGCCCAGCGGATGCCCGAGCGCGATCGCGCCGCCGTTGGGGTTGACCTTCTCGGGGTCGGCCTTGATCTCCTTGAGCCAGGCCAGCACCACCGGCGCGAACGCCTCGTTGATCTCGACGGTGTCGATGTCGTCGATCGACAGCCCCGTCTTCTCCAGCGCGTAGCGGGTGGCCGGGATCGGGCCGGTCAGCATGAACACCGGGTCGGCCGCGCGGGCGCTGATGTGGTGGATGCGGGCCCGCGGCGTGAGCTTGTGGTCCTTGACGGCCTGCTCCGAGGCCAGCAGCACCGCGCTCGCCCCGTCGGAGATCTGGCTCGCCATCGCGGCCGTCAGCTTGCCACCCTCGACCAGCGTCTTGAGGCCGGCCATCTTTTCCAGCGACGACTCCCTGGGACCCTCGTCCACCCGGAACGGCCCGGATTCCGTTTCCACGGTGATGATTTCGTTGTCGAAGTGACCGCTGCGGATCGCGGCGAACGCGCGCTCGTGGCTGGCCAGGGCGAAGCGCTCCATCTCCTCGCGCGACAGGTTCCACTTCTCTGCGATCAGCTCCGAGCCGCGGAACTGCGAGATCTCCTGGTCGCCGTAGCGGTGCAGCCACTGCTTGGACTCGTTGGTCGGCGAGGTGAAACCGAATTGCTCGCCGACGGTCATGGCCGAGGAGATCGGGATCTGGCTCATGTTCTGCACCCCGCCGGCTACGATGAGGTCGGCCGTGCCGGCCATGATCGCCTGTGCGCCAAAGGAAATCGCCTGCTGGCTGGAACCGCACTGGCGGTCCACCGTGACGCCGGGCACCTCTTCGGGGTAACCCGCGGCCAGCCACGAAAGCCGCGCGATGTTGCCCGCCTGGGCACCGATGGCGTCGACGCAGCCGGCGATCACGTCGTCGACGGCGGCGGGATCGACGTCGACCCGGTCGAGCAGGCCGCGCCACGCATAAGCGCCCAGGTCGACGGGATGTACCCCGGCGAGCGATCCACCGCGCTTGCCGACCGCGGTGCGCACAGCGTCGATGACGTACGCCTCAGCCATAGTTCAGTTCCCTTCCTTGGTAATTCCGCCAAGAACGATGGCGAGGTATTGCTCGCCAACCTGGTTCGCGGTCAGCGGACCGCCGGGTTGATACCAGCGCACCGACACCCAAGTGGTGTCACGAATGAAACGGTAGACGAGGTCGACGTTGAGGTCGGGCCGGAAGTACCCCTCGTCGATGCCCTGGTTGATGACCTCGACCCACATCTTACGTTGCTGCCGGTTCATGTCCTCGATGTAGGAGAACCGGGGCTGCGACAACAACCGTTGGGCTTCGTCCTGATAGATCACGACCTGGGCGTGCCGATGCTCGATCGCCTCGAACGACGCCATGAACAGCCCCTTGAGCCGCTCCAGCGGGTTGGCCTCGCTGTCGACGATCTCGCGGTAGCGGGCGAACAACCAGTCCAGGAAGCTGCGCAGCACCTCGTCGACCATCTCCTCCTTGGAGGAGAAGTGGTGATACAGGCTGCCGGACAGAATCCCGGCGCTGTCCGCGATGTCGCGCACGGTGGTGGCGCGTAGGCCGCGCTCGGCGAACATGGTCGCGGCGAGTTCCAACAACTCGTCGCGTCGGCTGTTCGCCTGACCGGCCACTCGGTCCACCCGGCCACCATATCAACCAAGCGCTTGCTTGGCCAGCTCGCCGGTCAGGGATGCTGGCTGGACACCGAGATGACCTCGCCGGTGAGGTAGCTGGAGTAGTCACTGGCCAGGAACGCGATGGTGGCCGCGATCTCCCAGGGCTCGGCGGCGCGGCCGAACGCTTCGCCCGCGGAGAGCCGGTCAAGCAGGTCGGCCGAGGTGGTCTTGTCGAGGAACTTGTGCCGCGCGATGCTCGGGGACACGGCATTGATGCGCACCCCATACTCGACGGCTTCGATTGCGCTGCAACGGGTCAACGCCATCACCCCGGCCTTGGCGGCCGCATAGTGCGCCTGGGAGTGCTGCGCCCGCCAGCCCAGGACGCTCGCGTTGTTGACGATCACCCCGCCGTGGTCCGCTTCGCGGAAGTATCCCAGCGCCGCCCGGGTCGCCCGGAACACCGAGGACAGCGTCACGTTCAGCACGCGGTCCCACTCGTCGTCGGTCATGTCCACCACCGGCGTCTGACCGCCCAGCCCGGCGTTGTTCACCAACACGTCGAGCCGGCCCATCCGCGCGGTGGTCGAGGCGATCAGCGCCTCCACCTGCGCGGTGGAGGTCACGTCGCACAGCACGCTTTCGACCCGCCCCAACCCCAGCGCGGACAGCTCGTCGGCGGTCTCCCCCAGCCGTCGCTCGTGGTGATCGGACACCACCACATCGGCGCCCTCGGCCAGGGCCCGCCTCGCGGTCGCCGAACCGATGCCGGTGCCCGCCGCCGCCGTCACGACGACCACCTTGCCTTGCAAAAGCCCGTGCCCGGCAACCTCTTTCGGAGCTTCGGACAGGCTCATCCCTTTACCTCCCGCGGCAGGCCGAGCACCCGCTCGGCGATGATGTTGCGCTGGATCTCGTTGGATCCGCCGTAGATGGTGTCCGCGCGGGTGAACAGGAACAGCCGCTGCCATTCGTCGAACTCGCCATCGGACAGGGTCAGCCCCGGCTTGCCGATCACGTCCATCGCCAGCTCGCCCAGGGCGCGATGCCAGTTGGCCCACAACAGCTTCGACACGTTATCTTTCCCGGCGGCCTGGCCGCCTCCTTCAACGTCCATGGTGGCCAGCGCGTACGAACGCATGGCCCGCAGCCCGGTCCACGCCCGGGTCAGCCGCTCCCGGATGAACGGGTCGTCGGCGGCGCCGTTGCGCTGCGCGAGCTCGGCGAGGTTGGAAAGCTCACGGGCGTAGCGGATCTGCTGACCCAGGGTCGAGACTCCGCGCTCGAAGGTCAGCGTGCCCATCGCGACGCGCCAGCCGTCGCCGGGTTCGCCGACCACCAGTGCGGCCTCGGTGCGGGCGTCGTCGAAGAAGACCTCGTTGAATTCCGAGTCGCCGGTCAGCTGGATGATGGGGCGGATCTGCACGCCCGGCTGGTCCAGCGGCACCAGCAGATACGACAGCCCGGCGTGCCGCTTGGAGC
The DNA here is from genome assembly GCF_001414075.1 of Mycobacterium sp. UM_11. Lineage (NCBI taxonomy): Bacteria > Bacillati > Actinomycetota > Actinomycetes > Mycobacteriales > Mycobacteriaceae > Mycobacterium > Mycobacterium sp. UM_11. Next base: position 22,046 of record NZ_LATC01000012.1, read on the forward strand.
CCTTCTCGGTGCGGGCGACCACGAAGCACCACTGCGCCCAGTGCGCCAGCGACGTCCACACCTTCTGGCCGTTGATCACCCACTCGTCGCCGTCGAGTTCGGCGGTGGTCGCCACGTTGGCCAGGTCGCTGCCGGCGCCGGGCTCCGAATACCCCTGGCACCACAGCTCGGTGACGTCGAGGATCTTGGGCAGGAAACGCTGCTGCTGCTCGGGAGTCCCGAAGGCGATCAGCGTCGGGCCCAGCAGCTCCTCGCCGAAGTGGTTGACCTTGTCGGGCGCGTCGGCCTTGGCGTACTCCTCGTAGAAGGCCACCCGGTGCGCGGTCGACAGCCCGCGACCGCCGTGCTCGACCGGCCAGCCCAGGCAGGTCAGCCCGGCCTTGGCGAGATGCTGGTTCCAGGCCCGGCGCTCTTCGAAGGCCTCGTGCTCGCGCCCCGGCCCGCCGAGCCCCTTGAGGGCGGCGAATTCGCCGACCAGATTGTCGGCGAGCCAACCGCGGACCTCCGCCCGGAACTCCTCGACGTCCTGCATGCCCTGTAGGCTAACCTACCAAGCACTTGCTTTGTTAGGAGCATCCCGATGACTGGCGACCGGCGCACCGTGCCCGCGGCGCTGGATCGTTTCGTGCACCAGTCGCCCGACCAGCCCGCGTTGGTCACCGACGAGCGTTCGTTCACCGCCGCCGAGCTGCGCTACGAAGTTCACCGCGCGGCCGCCGCGCTGATCGCGCTGGGCGTGCAGCCTGGCGACCGCGTGGCGATCTGGTCGCCGAACACCTGGCACTGGGTGGTCGCGTGCCTGGCGATCCACCACGCCGGCGCGGCGATGGTGCCCCTGAACACCCGCTATACCGCCGACGAGGCGGGCGACATCCTGGCCCGCACCGGCGCGCCCGTGCTGTTCGCGATGGGCAAGTTCCTGGGCAACGACCGCGTCGCCGACTTGGATCGCTTGGGCCCTGGTGCCCTGCCCGCCCTGCGGCACGTCGTCCGCATCCCGGTCGATGACGATGACGGTAGCTGGGACGAGTTCATCGCCAACGGGACCGACACAGCGGCCGTCGCCGCCCGCGCCGCCGGCGTGACGCCCGACGACGTCAGCGACATCCTGTTCACCTCGGGCACCACCGGTCGCAGCAAAGGCGTGCTGTGCGCACACCGGCAGTCGTTGTCGGCCTCGGCGTCGTGGGCCGCGAACGGCAAGATCACCGGCGACGACCGTTACCTGTGCATCAACCCGTTCTTCCACAACTTCGGCTACAAGGCCGGCATCCTGGCCTGCCTGCAGACCGGCGCGACCCTGATCCCGCACCTGACCTTCGATCCCCTGCGCGCGCTGCAGGCGATCGAGCAACACCGCATCACCGTATTGCCCGGGCCGCCAACGATTTACCAGACGCTGCTGGACCACCCGGCGCGCGGGGACTACGACCTGAGCTCGCTGCGGTTCGCGGTGACCGGGGCGGCCACCGTGCCGGTCGTGTTGGTGGAACGCATGCAATCCGAGCTCGACATCGACATCGTGCTGACCGCCTACGGGCTCACTGAGGCCAACGGGATGGGCACCATGTGCCGCGCCGAGGACGACGCGGTCACCGTCGCGACCACCTGCGGGCGCCCCTTCGCCGACTTCGAATTGAGCATCGACGCAAGCACTCCCGGCGAGGCCGGCGAGGTGTTGCTGCGCGGTCCGAACGTGATGCTGGGTTACCTCGACGACCCGGACGCGACGGCCGCGGCGATCGACGCCGACGGCTGGCTGCACACCGGCGACATCGGCGCCGTCGACGCGGCCGGCAACCTGCGCATCACCGACCGCCTCAAGGACATGTACATCTGCGGCGGATTCAACGTGTACCCCGCCGAGGTCGAACAGGTGCTGGCCCGCATGGACGGGGTGGCCGACGCCGCGGTGATCGGCGTCCCCGACGAACGGCTCGGCGAGGTGGGCCGGGCGTTCGTGGTGCCGCGACCGGGCGCCGAGCTCGACGAGCAATCCGTGATCGCTTACACCCGTGAACATCTGGCGAACTTCAAGGCACCGCGGTCGGTGCGGTTCGTCGACGCGTTGCCGCGCAACCCGGGCGGCAAGGTGGTCAAACCACAACTGCGGGAGCTGGCCTGATGGATCTGGACCTAGACGACGAGACCCTGGCCTTCCAGGGTGAGGTGCGAGACTTCCTGGCGGCCAACGCCGATGCGATCCCGACGCAGTCTTACGACAATGCCGAAGGTTTCGCGCAGCACCGACATTGGGACCGCGTGCTGTACGACGCCGGGCTGTCGGTGATCACCTGGCCGAAGAAGTACGGGGGCCGCGACGCGCCGCTGCTGCACTGGGTGGTGTTCGAGGAGGAGTACTTCCGCGCCGGCGCGCCGGGCCGGGCCAGCGCCAACGGCACCTCGATGCTGGCGCCGACGCTGTTCGCGCACGGCACCTCCGAGCAGCTCGACCGCATCCTGCCGAAAATGGCCAGCGGCGAACAGATCTGGGCGCAAGCGTGGTCCGAGCCGGAATCCGGCAGCGACCTGGCCTCGCTGCGATCCACCGCGACCAAGACCGACGGTGGCTGGCTGCTCAACGGGCAGAAGATCTGGAGCTCGCGCGCACCGTTCGCCGAAATGGGTTTCGGGCTCTTCCGGTCCGACCCGGAAGCCGAGCGGCACCACGGCCTGACGTACTTCATGTTCGATCTCAAGGCCAAGGGCGTCACCGTGCGGCCCATCGTCCAGCTGGGCGGCGACACCGGCTTCGGCGAGATCTTCCTCGACGACGTGTTCGTTCCAGACCACGACGTGATCGGCACCCCGAACGAGGGCTGGCGCGCGGCCATGAGCACGTCGAGCAACGAGCGCGGCATGTCGCTGCGCAGCCCGGCCCGCTTCCTGGCCACCGCCGAACGACTGGTGCGGCTGTGGAAGGAAAACGGCTCGCCGCCGGCGTTCGCCGACCGGGTCGCGGACGGCTGGATCAAGGCGCAGGCCTACCGGCTGCAGACCTTCGGCACGGTGACCAGGCTGGCCGCCGGCGGTGAGTTGGGCGCCGAATCGTCGGTGACCAAGGTGTTCTGGTCCGACCTCGACGTGGACCTGCACCAGACCGCGCTCGACATCCTCGCCGCCGACGGCGAGCTCGCGGGCGGCTGGACCGATGGTCTGCTCTTCGCGCTGGGCGGGCCGATCTACGCCGGCACCAACGAGATTCAACGCAACATCATCTCCGAACGGCTGTTGGGCCTTCCCCGGGAGAAGCGGTAATGGACTTCGCACTAGACGAACAGCAGCGGGACTTTGCGGCCAGCATCGACGCCGCGCTCGGCGCGGCCGACCTGCCCGGCGTCGTCCGGGCGTGGTCCGCGGGCGACACCGCACCCGGCCGCAAGGTGTGGGGGCAGCTGGCCGACCTCGGCGTCACCGCGCTGGCAGTCCCGGAGAAGTTCGACGGCATCGAGGCGCACCCGGTCGACCTGGTGGTGGCGCTGGAACGCCTCGGACGCTGGTGTGTTCCCGGCCCGGTGGCCGAATCCATTGCCGTGGCACCGGTTTTGCTCGCCGACGATGAGCGCTGCGCCGCCCTGGCCTCCGGCGAGCTGATGGCCACCATCGCACTGCCGCCGCACGCCCCGCGCGCGGTCGACGCCGACACCGCCGGGCTGGTGCTAGTGGCCGCCGACGACGGCGTTAGCCAAGCGGAAGTCGGTGAGAGGCACGAGTCGGTGGATCCGAGCCGGCCGCTCTACGACGTAACCCCCACCGGACAAGCCTGGCGCGCGGACCTGCAGCGCGCCTACGAGTTCGGGGCGCTGGCCACCGCGGCGCAGCTGGTCGGCGCGGCCGAGGCGCTGCTGCGGGACACCGTCGACTACGCCAAGCAGCGGTCGCAGTTCGGCCGGGTGATCGGTTCGTATCAGGCGATCAAGCACAAGCTCGCCGACGTGCACATCGCTATCGAGCTGGCCCGCCCGCTGCTTTACGGCGCGGCCCTGGCGCTAGCCGATCGCCCGAGCGACAGCGCGCGGGATGTCAGCGCCGCCAAGGCGGCCGCGTCCGAGGCGGGCCTGCTGGCGGCGCGGTCGGCGCTGCAGACCCACGGGGCGATCGGGTACACCCAGGAACACGACCTGTCGCTGTGGCTGCTGCGGGTGCAAGCATTGCGTTCGGCCTGGGGTACCCCCGAGGCGCATCGGCGGCGGGTGCTGGAGGCGCTGTGCTCATGACCGAAGAACGGGAGATGCTGCGGGATACCGTCGCGGCCCTGGTGGCCAAGCACGCGAACCCGGCGGCGGTGCGCGCGGCGATCGAGTCCGAGCGCGGCTACGACGAGTCGCTGTGGCAGCTGCTGTGCGAGCAGGTGGGCGCCGCCGCGCTGGTCGTCCCCGAGGAGCTGGGCGGGGCCGGCGGCGAATTGGCCGACGCCGCAACGGTTTTACAGGAGCTAGGGCGGGGCCTGGTCCCCTCCCCGCTGCTCGGCACCACCCTGGCGGAGCTGGCCCTGCTGGCCGCCGCCGAGCCCGACGCCGAGACGCTCGCAGCGCTCGCGGAGGGCGCCTCGATCGGCGCGCTGGTCTTCGACGCCGACTACGTGGTCAACGGCGACACCGCCGACGTCGTCGTCGCCGCCACCGACGGCCAGCTCGCACGCTGGACGCGCTTCAGCGCTCAACCCGTCGTGACCATGGACCCGACCCGGCGGCTCGCCGCGGTCGCGCCCGAGGAGACCGAGACGATCGGCGCCGACCCCGGCATGGCCGACGCCGCGGCCATCCTGCTGGCCGCCGAGCAGATCGGCGCGGCCGAACGCTGCCTGGAACTGACGGTCGAATACGCCAAGAACAGAGTGCAATTCGGCCGGCCCATCGGCAGCTTCCAGGCACTCAAACACCGAATGGCCGACCTGTACGTGGCGATCGCCGCCGCGAAGGCCGTCGTGGCCGAGGCCTGCGGCGAGCCCACCCCGACCAACGCGGCCACCGCACGGCTGGTGGCCACCGAGGCGCTGTGCGCCGCGGCCGCCGAGGGCATCCAATTGCACGGCGGGATCGCGATCACCTGGGAACACGACATGCATCTGTATTTCAAGCGCGCCCACGGCAGCGCGCACCTGCTCAGCCCGCCGCGAGAGCTGCTTGGCCGCCTGGAATCCGAGGTGCTCGAGACGTCGTGAACGACCATGTCGCGCTGCGTGGCGCCATCCCGCCGTTCCATGTGATGGACGTGTGGCTGGCGGCCGCCGAGCGCCAGCGCAGCCACGGCGACCTGGTGAACCTGTCCGCCGGCCAGCCCAGCGTCGGGGCGCCCGAGCCGGTGCGCGCCGCCGCGGCCGCCGCCCTGCACCACAACGAGCTGGGTTACACCGTGACCCTCGGCACCCCCGAGCTGCGCGCGGCGATCGCGGCCGATTACCAACGCCAAGGGCTGCGCGTCGAACTCGACGACGTGGTGATCACCACTGGCTCCTCGGGCGGGTTCCTGCTCGCGTTCCTGGCGTGCTTCGACGCCGGCGACCGGGTGGCGCTGGCCAGTCCCGGATATCCGTGCTACCGAAACATATTGTCCGCGTTGGGATGTGAGGTGGTTGAGCTGCCGTGCGGGCCGGACACCCGCTTCCAGCCCACCGTGCAGATGCTCGCCGAACTCGACCCGCCGCCCCACGGCGTGATCGTCGCCAGCCCGGCCAACCCCACCGGAACCGTGATCGCTCCGGCCGAATTGGCGGCGATCGCGTCGTGGTGCGAGACCTCCGGGGTCCGGCTGATCAGCGACGAGGTCTACCACGGCCTGGTGTACGAGGGGGCGCCGCGGACCAGCTGTGCCTGGCAGACATCACGAGATGCCGTGGTGGTCAACAGCTTTTCGAAGTATTACGCGATGACGGGCTGGCGGCTGGGCTGGATGCTGGTGCCGCCCGTGCTGCTGCGGGCGGTGGACCGCCTGACCGGCAACTTCACCATCTGTCCACCGGTGCTCTCGCAGCTCGCCGGGGTTGCGGCCTTTACCCCGGAGGCGACCGCCGAAGCCGAGGGCAACCTGCACCACTACGCCACCAACCGCACGCTGCTGCTGGACGGCCTGCGCGGCATCGGCATCGACCGGCTGGCCCCCACCGACGGCGCGTTCTACGTCTACGCGGACGTGTCGCAGCACACCAACGACTCGATGGCGTTCTGTTCAAAGCTGTTGAACGACACCGGCGTTGCGATCGCACCCGGAATCGACTTCGACACCACGCACGGCAATTCGTTCGTCCGGCTGTCGTTCGCCGGACCGACGGGCGACATCGAAGAGGCCCTGCGACGGATCGGCGCCTGGCTCTAGGCGTCCAGGACCTTGTCCAGGCGCGCCTCGAGCGCGCCGCGGTCGCCGACGTCGGACACGTCGATGCCGAACCGGTCTCTGAGCGTGTCGACCACCGCCGCCGCGTCGTCGAGGCGGATCTTCTCGCTGGCGTCGGCGCGGTGGATGGACAGGTTCCGCCCGGCCAGGTTCAGCCGGGCGTCGTCGGTGACGCACGCGGCCATCAGCCCGGTCACGAAGTGCGACGACGGGTGCGTCGAAACGAACCAGCTGCCCACCACCAAGTCGATGTCCGGTGCGGTCCGGGTGCCGAATTCGTAGAGGGGTTGCCACTCGCCGCGCACCTGCGCCTGCAGGATCAGGCCGTCGCCGCGGTCGTCGAGCCGGTACGGCTCGTGCGTCGTCTGCTGCACGGTGCCGGTCTCGATGCGCAGGGGCGACGTCGGGGTCTGCCCGCCGAAGCCCACATCGACGAGGTAGGAACCGTGCGAGCCGGGAAACGTCACCGCCAGCACGGTGTGCGTCTGCGGCGGCGGCGAGGGGGCGTCGGGCGGGCGCATCCACACCACCCGGCCGGCCAGGCGGCGCACCCGAAAGCCGAGATCGGCCAGCACGTAGCCCATCAAGCCGTTGTTCTCGTAGCAATAGCCCCCGCGGCGCCGACGAACTAGCTTGCCGGCGAGCGCCTCCGGGCTCAGGTCGTCGACCGGCACGCCCATCACCGGATCGAGGTTCTCGAAGGGAATCGCCCTGGTGTGGGCGCTCACCAACGCGCGCAGGACCTCGAGGTTGGGCGCCGTCGCGCCGCCATAGCCGATCCGATCGAAGTACTCGCCCAGGTTCAGCGTCATGACGCCATTCTGCTGCCAAGGCCATCGGCAGGCGTGCGCCGGCCGGTAGCGGGTATGCGTCGCAATAGTTCGGTTCCCGACGCGAAGGAGGATCCCGTGGCCGACGTCGACCTCTACCTCGACCCCGTCTGTCCTTTCTCCTGGGTGACGGCGCGCTGGCTGCTCGACGCCGCGCCATCGACGCACACCCGGGTCACCCTGCGGCAAATGAACCTGGCCATCCTCAACGAGGGCGAGGACACCGACGAGAAACACCAGCGGATGATGGAGCGGTCGACGCGGCTGGGCAGGTTGTTCGCCGCGGCCGTCGGCGAGCGCGGACCCGACGCGTTCGCCGGCCTGTATGACTCCATCGGCCGCCGCATCCATGTGCGACAGGAAGACTTGACCGCGGCCACGATCCGCGCAGCCCTGGCCGAACACGGCCTCGGGGAACGCCTTGCCGAAGCGCTCGACGACAGCGGCTACGACCAACCGGTCAAGCAGGCGCACCAAGCCAGCCAGGACGCGCTGGGCGACGAGGCCGGCAGCCCGATCATCGCGGTCGACGGCCGGGCGTTCTCCGGACCGGTGCTGACCCGAACACCGAAGGCGCAGGACGGGGTTCGGTTGCTGGAGGCCGTGCTGACGATGGCCGGCGCTCCCGAATTCGCCGCGCTGCAACGGCCGTATCAGGGTCCGCCGACCATCGACGCCTGAGCGCGGCCGCCTACTCGGATCCCGACCGGGCGAACGAAGGTTGCCGGAAAAGCACATCCGTGAGGTTCTGGGCGCTACTCTTGACCTCGCCAATCACACACTTCGCGGAGGGTTGAGCGCCAGCAAATGCCTGAAGAGCCACGGCCCGACAGTGTCGCACCGGTACCGGCTGGCATCGCCGCGGAGCTGGCGGCCGCCGGGTTCGAAGACGCGCGACAGGTAGCTCGGGGCGGGGCGGGCGTCATCTACTGCTGCTACGAGACCGCCCTCGGGCGAAACGTCGCGGTGAAGGTGCTGCCGTCGCACATCGACGACGACAGCCGCGAACGCTTCCTGCGCGAGGGCTACGCGATGGGCGGGCTCTCCGGGCATCCGAACATCGTCAACATCCTGCGGGTGGGCGTCACCGGGAGCGGCAAGCCGTACATCGTGATGCCCTACCACTCGGCGGATTCGCTGGCGGTCCGGCTGCGCCGGGAGGGGCCGGTGCCCTGGCCCGAAGCCTTGCACATCGGCGTAAAGCTTTGCGGCGCACTGGAAACCGCGCACCGGACCGGGACCTTGCACCGCGACATCAAGCCCGCGAACATACTCGTCAACGATTACGGCGAGCCGCAATTGAGTGATTTCGGAATCGCCCACATCGAAGGCGGGTACGAGACGGCGACCGGATTCTTCTCCGGCACCATCGACTTCACCGCGCCCGAGGTGATGACGGGCAATCCCGCCACGGTGGCCTCCGACATGTACTCGCTGGGCGCCACGCTCTACGCCCTCATCGCGGGCAATGCCGCGCACGAGCGCAAGAAGGGCGAGGACCTGATCGCGCAATACCTGCGGATCAGTACCGCCGGGATCCCGGATATGCGTCCCGACGGCATCCCGGACGCGGTGTGCTCGGCGATCGAGAAGGCGATGTCGATCGACCCGGCCGAGCGGCCCGCCTCGGCCGAGGAGTTCGGCCGCGAGTTGCAGGCCGCCCAGCGCCGCAACGGTCTGAAACCCGACGCGATGGCCATCACGGGGCGCGCCTCTGCCGTGGCGACCGAGGTACCGCACGCCGCCCCGGTCCCGCCCGGGCCGCACAGCGAGGTGGCGCGTCCAACGGGCCTCAACACGTCGAGCATGCCGCCCCCACCGCGGTTGCCGACCGGGCACGACGACCCGACGTCGGCGATCAGCGCCCAGATCGACCAGCAACACGCGCGGGAGACCGCGCCATTTCCGCATGCCGGGCCCGCCGAGGTGCCGGACGCGGCCAGCCTGCTGCGCGCCGCACAAGCGTCGTCGACGCAGCCCACGGCGCGGCCTCCGCAAGCCGCCGCGCCGCCGGGCCGGGGCGGCGCCCAGGGCCCGCCGCAGGGTCCCCGGGCCCGGGCGGCCGCATGGTTCGCCGAGCCGGGCAAGAAGCGGAACCGCATCGCGTTGGTGGCCGGTGCCCTCGCCGCGGTCCTGCTGTTGGTCATCGGCGGCGTCTTCTTCGCGCTTTCGCCCGACAACAAGCGCGGTTCGAAGGGCGGGTCCGGGCAGCCGACGGCGCAGCCCCCCATGCAGTGGAAGCCGATCACGAACGCGCGCATCTCCCGCGACGCCGCGGCCACCACGCAGGCCGACGGGACCATCTGGATCTTCGGCGGAATCCGCAGCGACGGCGCCCACACCGGACTGCAGGAGGGCTACGACCCCGTCATCGACAGCTGGAAGGGCGGCGACGATCTACCGGTCGCCGTCTCCCACGCGATGGCGGTCACCTGGCAGGGAAACCCCGTCGTGCTCGGTGGCTGGAAATCCGAAGGCGGCAAAAACGTTGCCACCGACCAGGTTTGGCGCGTCGTCAACAGTCGCTGGGTGGAGCTGCCGCACCTGCTGCAGCCCCGGGCCGCCGCGGCGGCCGCCGTGGTGGGCGACCGCCTTATCGTCACCGGCGGCGTCGACGCCAGCGGCGCGCTGCTGAACACCACCGAGGTGTTCGACGGCAACACCTGGACCCTCGGCGCGCCCATTCCGACCCCGCGCCAGCTGCTGGGCGCGGCGTCGGACGGCAAGCTGGTGTACGCGGTGGGCGGCACCAACGGCAACGCGGACCTGGCGGCGGTCGAGGCCTACGACCCGGCCGCGAAGACCTGGACGCCGCTGCCCGCGCTGAGCCAGCCGCGCAGCGACCTCGGCGTGGCGATCGTCGACGGGCGGCTGGTCGCGGTCGGGGGCATGTCCGCGGGCCAACCGCTCAAGAGCGTCGCCGCGTTCGACCTGATGACGAAGGTCTGGTCCGCCCTGCCCGACATGGCGACCCCACGGCACGGCATGGCCGTCGACGCGGTGGAGAAGTCCGTGTATGCGATCGGCGGGTCGACCGCCCCCGGCGACGGCCAGCTCACCTCGTCGGCCGAAGCGCTGAAGCTGCCGGCCCGCCGGATCCAGCCGGCGTCGCAGTGGCGCTCGCTCCCGGACGCACCGACCCCCCGGCTGATGATGGCGTGGGCCGTCCAGGGCGACAAGATCTGGGTTCTGGGCGGCCTGCGCAACGGGGTCGCGCTGCAGACCGTCGAGAGCTACGACCCGCACACCGGCGTCTGGCAGACCGGTCCGCCGTTGCCCATCCCGCTGCATCACGCCGCGGCGGCGACCTACCGCGACGAAGTGGTGGTGCTCGGCGGTGCGAGCGATCAACTTGCCGACGCGTCGGACAAGGTGTTCGCGCTGCGTGGCGGGAATTGGGTTGAGCTGCCGCATCTCACGCACGCCCGTGCGGCGCCGGCCGCGGCCGTGGTGGGTGACAAGCTCGTCGTGGTGGGGGGGCAGAACGCCAAACAGCTCGTTCCGCAGACCGAGGTCTTCGACGGCAATTCGTGGACCGACGCAGCCGACATGCCCACCCCGCGCGAGCATCTGGCCGCGGTGTCGGACGGGACCTACGTGTACGCGATCGGCGGTCGGTTCCTTTCCGCCGACAAGAACTCCGCCGCGAACGAACGCTTCGACCCGCAATCGGGCGCCTGGACCAAGCTGGTCGGCATGCCCACCCCGCGCGGGTCTTACGGGGCGACCTACATCGACGGCCGCATCGTGGTGGTCGGCGGCGAGGAACCGACGATGGTGCTGAACGTGGTCGAGATGTACGACATCGCCGACGCGAAGTGGAGCACGTTGGCGCCGATGCCCACCGCGCGCCACGCCGAAGTGGTGGCGACGGTCGGCAACACCGTCTACTGCATCGGCGGTGCGAACCGGCCGACCCACGAGGGCCCGATCGCGACGGTCGAGGCGCTGGACTTCATGTAGGCCCGTGGGCCCCAGCCACGGCCAAAGCACGACTTTGTTTTATCCCTGTCAAATATGGGGACCCGATCCAGACACGGCTGCAGCACCATGCACCACTGAGACGGGAGCCTGATATGAGCACCAACACGATCTGGATCGTGGTCGCCGTCATCGCGGCAGTTCTGGTGATCGCCCTGCTGCTGCTGGCAGTCAACAAGACGAGAAGCCGGCAGCGGCAACGCCAGGCGGAGGAGATTCGGGAGCAGGCCAAGCTGGAGACCGCCAAGGTCGAACGGCGCGAGGCCCTCGCCCAGGAAACCGCCGCTAAGGCCCGCGCCGCCCAGGCCGAGGCGGAGGCCAAAGCGGCCGAAGCCGCGCGGCTGCAGGAGCGGGCGGCCAACCACCAGAGCGAGGTCTCGGCGTCGCGCGAACAGCTCGAGGAGCAGCTCAAGCGCGCCGACGAATGCACCCGCAAACGGCCGCAAAGCCGGCGGACGAGCACGACGATGCCGATGTGGCGCGTTCAGCGGAGTCGCACGATCCCACGACGGAGGGCGAGGGCGTCCGGCACGAGACGTCCCGCGGGACGCGCTAGAGCCAGGTGTCCTGGGTGGTGGCGGTGAGAAACGCTTCCAGGTCATCACGCCACTGCGCCGGGGTGGTCTTGTCCGGTTCGATCCCGGTGTACTCGCCGCGATAGAACAACAGCGGTCGCGGCTTGATCTTCGGTGCCTCCGACAACGATTGGACCGCGCCGAACACCACGAAGTGGTCGCCGCCGTCGTGGACGGACGCGACCGTGCAGTCGATGTAGGCCAGCGACCCGTCGATGATCGGCGAGCCGAGTTCGGAGGCGTGCCAGTCGATTCCGGCGAACTTATCGGGTTCCTTCGATCCGAATCGCGCGGACACGTGCTTCTGCTTCTCGGTCAGCACGTTGACGCAGAACCGGCCGCTGGCCTCGATGGCCTGCCAGGACCGCGAGACCTTGGTCGGGCAGAACAACACCAACGGCGGGTCCAGCGACAGCGCCGCGAATGACTGGCAGGCGAAGCCGATCGGGACCTCGTCGTGCACGGTGGTGATGATCGTGATGCCGGTGCAGAACTGGCCCAGCACCTGTCGAAAGGCGCGCGGATCGATCGGCGCGGCAGTCATCAGCCCTTGAAGCCGACGCTGAAGTCGTGGCCCCACAGGCTGATCGCGGTGCTCTCCCGGGCGATCCAGTCGTCGTCTTCGACTTGCCTTCCCTCGCAACCGAATTCGACGTCGAATCCACTCGGTGTCTTCATGTAGAAGGACAGCATCAGGTCGTTGACGTGGCGGCCCAGGGTCGCCGACATCGGCACCTTCTTGCGCAGCGCCCGGTCCAGGCACAGCCCGACGTCGTCGGCATTCTCGACCTCGACCATCAGGTGGACGATGCCGCTGGGGGTCTGCCCGGGCATGAAGGCCAGGCTGTGGTGGCGCGGGTTGCAGCCCAGGAACCGCAGCCAGGCCGGCGGCCCGTCGGCGGGACGGCCGACCACCTGGGGCGGCAGCCGCATCGAGTCGCGCAGCTTGAAGCCCAGCACGTCCCGGTAGAAGTGCAGGGTCTCTTCGTCGTCGCGGGTGGTCAGCACCACGTGCCCCAGGCCCTGCTCCTCCGTGACGAACTTGTGCCCGTACGGGCTGACCACCCGACGGTGTTCGAGGGCCGCGCCGTGAAAGACCTCCAGGCAGTTGCCGGACGGGTCGGAGAACCGGATCATCTCGTCGACCCGTCGATCCGCCAGTTCGGCCGCGGTGGCTTCCTTGTAAGGCGTGCCCTCGACGTCGAGACGGTTCCGGATCTCTTGCAGGCCAGCGGCATTCGCGCATTCCCAGCCGGCTTCGATGAGCCGGTCCTGCTCGCCGGGAACGATCACCAGCCGGGCCGGGAAATCGTCCATCCGCAGATACAGGGCCCCTTCGGTGCTGCCCTTACCCTCGACCATGCCGAGCACCTTGAGGCCGTACTCGCGCCAGGCCGCCATGTCGGTGGCCTCGATGCGCAGGTAGCCCAGCGACCGGATGCTCATCACGCACCTCCCAGGAAATCAACGGTCAACTTGTTGAACTCGTCGAACTTCTCCACCTGCGCCCAGTGTCCACATTGCCCGAAAACGTGAAGCTGCGCACGCGGGATGGTCTTCAGCGCGACCAGCGCGCCGTCCAGCGGGTTGACCCGGTCCTCGCGACCCCAGATCAGCAGCACGGGCTGGCGCAGCCGGTGCACCTCGCGCCACATCATGCCCAGCTCGAAATCGGCCCCCGCGAACGACATTCCCATCGCCCGGGTCGCGGTCAGGGATTCCGGCGTGCTGGCCAGCGCGAACCGCTCGTCGGTCAGCTCGGGCGTGATCAGCTTCTGGTCGTAGACCATGACCCGCAGGAACGCCTCGAGGTTTTCCCGAGTGGGTTCGACGGAGAACTTGCCCAGCCGCTTGACGCCCTCGGTGGGGTCGGGGGCGAACAGGTTGATGCTCAGCCCGCCGGGGCCCATCAAGACCAGCCGGCCGGCCCGGTCGGGGTAGTCCAGGGCCAACCGGACCGCGGTGCCGCCGCCCAACGAATTGCCCACCAGCGGAACGCGTCCCAGCCCCAGCTGATCGAACAGACCCTTGAGCGCCCGCGCGGCGTAGTGGTTGAACTGCCCGTGCTGGGCGCGCTTGTCGGAAAGCCCGTAGCCGGGCTGGTCGACGGCCAACACGTGAAACCGCTGCGCCAGCACGGGAATGTTGCGCGAGAAGTTCGTCCAGCTGGCCGCGCCCGGACCGCCACCGTGCAGCAGCACCACGGTCTGGTCGTTGCCGAGCCCGGCCTCGTGGTAGTGCAGCTTCAGCGGTCCGTCGACGTCGACCTCCGCGAACCGCGAGGTGGACTCGAAAGTCAGCTCTTCGGTAGCGGTCATCTACTAGACCATGGTGTCGCCGGGCGGCAACCCAAATTCGTTGTTCCCGAAGATCTGGTAGGCCCGCTCGGGGTCGTTGGCCGCGTGCACCCGGCCGGCGTGCGCATCGCGCCAAAAACGTTGCACCGGTTGGTCGTTGCCCAACGCGGTGGCGCCGGAGGCCTCGAACAGCCGGTCGATGGAGGCGATCGCGCGGCCGGTGGCGCGCACCTGGTCGCGGCGGGCGCGGGCGCGCAGCTCGAACGGGATCTCCTTGCCGGCACTCAACAACGCGTATTCGTCGGCGACGTTGCCGCTCAGCTGGCGCCACGCCGCGTCGATGTCGCTGGCCGCCTCGGCGATGCGCACCTTGGCGAACGGGTCGTCCTTGGCCTTCTCCCCGGCGAACGCCGCGCGCACCCGCTTGCCCTGGTGCTCCACGTGCGCGTCGTATGCGCCGTAGGCCATGCCGACGATCGGGGCGGAGATGGTGGTGGGGTGCATTGTGCCCCAAGGCATCTTGTAGACCGGCGCGGTGTTGGTCTCGTACCCGCCGGCGGTGCCGTCGTTCATCGCCTTGTAGGACAGGAAGCGGTGCCGGGGCACGAAAACGTCCTTGACGACCACGGTGTTACTGCCGGTGCCGCGCAGGCCGACGACGTGCCACACGTCGTCGATGCGGTATTCGCTGCGCGGGATCAGGAAGCTGCCGAAGTCGACCGGGCGGCCGTCCTTGATCACCGGACCGCCGAGGAAGGCCCACGTGGCGTGGTCACACCCCGACGACCAGTTCCAGGAACCGTTGACCAGATACCCGCCGTCGGTCACCACGCCCGCGCCCATGGGCGCGTACGACGACGACACCCGCACGTTCGGGTCGTCGCCCCAGACCTCTTCCTGGGCCTGCTGGTCGAACAACGCCAGGTGCCAGTTGTGCACGCCGATGATGGAGCTGACCCAGCCGGTGGAACCGCACGCGCTGGCCAGCCGCCGCACCGCCTCGTAGAACAGGGTCGGATCGCATTGCAATCCACCCCACTGTTCGGGCTGCAGCAGGGTGAAGAAGCCGATGTCCTGCAGCTCCTGAACGGTCTCGTCGGGCAGCCGGCGCAAATCCTCCGTCGCCTGTGCGCGCTCGCGAATCCGCGGCAGCAGGTCATCGATACCGGCTAAAACCGACTGCGCGTCGCGCTGTTGAATGGACGTCACTAGGTTTGCCTCCTGGGCCAAACTTAATCAGTGGACTTACACCAGAGACTAGAACACGTTCCGATTTGTGTCGAGCAGGGTATTCCTGCGGCTGGTAGCGATAGGAATCGGCTTTTCTGTAACATGTTCTAGTTGTGACGAGAGGGAGGATGGGTCGTGGCCGAGGCCAATCTCGACGAGCCGCTCGGTGACCACGTCCTGGAGCTGCAGATCGCCGAGGTAGTCGCGGAAACCGACGACGCGCGATCCCTGGTGTTCGCGGTGCCCGACGAGCCGGGCGACCCAGAGATCCCGCCCGAACGGCTGCGCTACGCGCCCGGCCAATTCCTGACGCTGCGCGTTCCCAGCGAACGCACCGGCTCGGTGGCCCGCTGCTACTCGCTGTGCAGCTCGCCGTTCACGGACGACGCGCTGACGGTCACGGTCAAGCGGACCGCGGACGGATACGCGTCGAACTGGCTGTGTGAGCACGCGCGGGCGGGCATGCGGATCCACGTGCTGGCGCCGTCGGGCAACTTCGTGCCCAAGACGCTCGACGACGACTTCCTGCTGATGGCCGCGGGCAGCGGGATCACCCCGATCATGTCGATCGCCAAGTCGGCGCTCGCCGAGGGCAGCGGCCAGGTGACGCTGCTGTACGCCAACCGCGACGACCGCTCGGTGATCTTCGCCGAAGCGCTGCGCGAGCTGTCGGCCAAGTATCCCGACCGGCTGACGGTGGTGCACTGGCTGGAATCGCTGCAGGGGATGCCGAGCGTGCCCGCGCTGGCGAAGCTCGCCGCCCCCTTCACCGATCGGCCCGTGTACATATGCGGGCCCGGCCCCTTCATGGATGCGGCCCGCGAAGCGCTGGACTCGCTGAAAGTGCCTGCGCCGCAAGTGCATATCGAGGTGTTCAAGTCGCTGGACTCCGACCCGTTCGCGGCGGTCAAGATCGACGACACCGCCGCGGGTGACCAGCCGCCGGCCACCGCGGTGGTGGAGCTGGACGGCGAAACCCACACGGTGTCGTGGCCGCGTCACGCCAAGTTGCTCGACGTGTTGCTCGCGAAGGGTTTGGATGCGCCGTTCTCGTGCCGCGAGGGCCACTGCGGTGCGTGCGCCTGCACCCTGAAGGGCGGCAAGGTGAGCATGGAGGTCAATGACGTGCTCGAGCAGCAAGACCTCGACGACGGCCTCATCCTGGCCTGTCAATCTCACCCGGAATCTGATTCGGTAGAAGTCACCTACGACGAGTAGTCGCGGGGTTAGGTTCACCCTTAGGGTTGGCGAACCGAGAGGGGAGCGGCATGAAGCGGCTGATCACCGGGTTTGCGGTGGCCACAACGGCCTTGGCGTTGCTGCCCGGACCGGCCGCCGGCGCGGCCAGCAACACCGCCACCACGTTGTTCCCGCTGGACGGACCCAACCAGCTGGAGACGCGCACCGTCCTCAATTGCTTCAAGGCCGACGGGCACTGTGACTTCACCGCCGGGGCCGACATGCTGACGCCCGACGGGGTGACCGGCTTCCCGCACGAGCTTTGGGCCCGGCAGACCACCGAGATCCGGTCGTCGAACCGGCTGGCCTATCTCGACGCGCACGCCACCGGTCAGTACGAGCGGGTGATGAAGTCGATGGGATCCGACGAGATCACCACGGTCTACTTCGGCGAGGGGCCACCGGACAAGTACCAGACGACCGGCCGCATCGACTCCACCGATTGGCAGACGGGTCAGCCCAAGACGGACAACAACGTCATCGTCTGCACACACATCCAGGTGGTCTACCCCGGGGTCAACATCACCTCGCCCAGCACCTGCGCGGTCACGACGTTCTCGTAATCCCTTGTGGCGCGCCGAGATTGCACCCGGGGTTGTGATTCCGCGAAATCCACGACCGTGGCAGCAATCTCGACGCAGATCCCGTCAGCGCGGGAGGCCGAGGAGCCGCTCGGCGGCCACGGTGAGCAGGATCTGCTCGGTGCCGCCGGCGATGGTGAGGCAGCGGGTGTTCAGGAAGTCGTACACCGCGTGGTTGCGAACCAGCCCGCCGCCGTCGGCGACGTCCATCATGTATTCGGCCAGCGCCTGCCGGTAGCGCACCCCGATGAGCTTGCGGACGCTGGACTGCGCCCCGGGGTCCTGCCCGCCCACGGCGAGCTGGGCGATCCGCTGGTCCAGCAGCGCGCCGGTTTGCGCGATGACGATCAACCGGCCGAGCCGGTCCCGCTGCGCGGCGTCGAGGTCGAGCTTCTGAAGCACCTTGAGCAGCTCCTCCATCGGGTTGCCCAGCGCGGTGCCGGTGGCCATCGCGACCCGCTCGTTGGCCAGCGTGGTGCGCGCCAGCCGCCAGCCGTCGTTGACGTGCCCGACCACCAGCTCGTCGGGAACGAACACGTTGTCCAGGAAGACCTCGTTGAACAGCGAGTCACCGGTGATCTCGCGCAGCGGGCGGATCTCGATGCCCGGCGAGCGCATGTCCACCAGGAAGTAGGTGATGCCCTTGTGCTTCGGCGCGTCGGCGTCGGTCCGCGCCAGGCACACGCCCCAGCGCGCTTTGTGCGCGGCCGACGTCCACACCTTTTGCCCGGTGAGCAGCCAGCCGCCCTCACCGCGCACGGCTTTTGTGCGCAGCGACGCCAGGTCCGACCCGGCTCCCGGCTCGGAAAACAGCTGGCACCAGAGGAATTCGCCGCGCAGCGTGCCCGGGACGAAGCGCTCGATCTGTTCGGGCGTGCCGTGTTCGAGGATCGTCGGCGCCGCCCACCAGCCGATCACCAGGTCCGGACGGGCCACGCCGGCCGCCGCGAGCTCCTGATCGATCAGCAGCTGTTCGGCCGGTGACGCGCCCCGCCCGTGCGGCGCCGGCCAGTGCGGCGCCTGCAACCCCGCCTCGGCGAGCGCCGCCTGCCGCTTCTCGGCGGGCAGCGCGGCGATCTCGGCGACGGCCGCGGCGATCTCCGCGCGCTGGCCCTCGACCTCGGTGAGGTCGATCCCCAGGCGCCGCCGCACCCCGCCCTGGGTCAGTTCGGTGACCCGGCGCAACCAGCGTTCGGCGCCGCCCAGGAACCGCCCGATGGCGTGCGCCCGGCGCAGGTACAGGTGCGCGTCGTGTTCCCAGGTGCAGCCGATGCCGCCGAGCACCTGGATGCAGTCCTTCACGTTGGCCTTCACGGCGGCAATGCCGGCGCTGGCCGCCAAAGCGGCCGCGATCGAAAACTGGTCGGCGTCGCTGTCGGCGGCGGCACGCGCGGCGTCGGCGGCGGCCACCTCGGCCTGCTCGGCGCGGCACAGCATCTCCGCGCAGAGGTGCTTGACGGCCTGGAAGCTGCCGATCGGCTTGCCGAACTGCTCACGGACCTTCGCGTAGTCGACGGCGGTGTCCAGCGACCACCGGGTCACCCCGGCCGCCTCGGCCGCGAGCACGGTCGCCGTCAATTCCTCGACGCGCCGGCGCGACGCCGTGATCGCGGCGGCCGGCGCGGACGTCAGCACCACCCGGGCCAACGGCCGGGAGAAGTCGGTGGCCTCCAGCGCCTCGACCTGCACGCCGTCGCTGTCGGTGTCCACCAGCAGCCACTCGTCGCCGGCCGGGAGCAACAGGACGCCGCCGTCGGCGGCGCCCAGGACCAACGGCAGGACCCCCGACGCCCGCGAGGTCTCGCCGTCGAACTGGGCGTCACCCTCGAGCGCCAGCCCGGCGAAGCGCTCGCCCGCCGCCAACTGCGCCAACAGATCGGGGTCGGTGACGACGAGCGTCGCCAGCGCGGTGGTGGCGACCGGCCCGGGAACCAGCGCCTTGGCCGCCTCCTCGACCATCGCGCACAGGTCCTCGACGCTGCCGCCCGCGCCACCATGTTCCTCGGGGATTGCCACGCCGAAGATGCCCAGCTCGGCCAGGCCTGCGAACACCGGGCGCCACGCGTCGGCATCGCCCTGCTCGACCTCGCGGATCGCCGTGGTCCCGCCGGGGCCCGACGCCGAATTGCGGGCCCAGTCGCGCACCAGGGTGCGCGCGGCGAACTGCTCGTCTGTGACGGTCGCTACCACCGTTGGGACCTCCGCGTCCTTCGCGTGACGTGACGTGGGGCCTACGACCCCTAGCTCTCGATTCTCCCGCGTGCATCGGGTCGCTGCGCAACCCTCCTCTTCGCAGACTAGAACGTGTTCTAATAGTGCCAGCGATCGACCGTCAAGTCGAACGCCATCACAGCAGCACACGCCGCTGTCCCGGCGGTACGGAGGTGGGAAATTCACACTCAGCATGCGTATCGTTTGCAAGCGAGCCGCCAGGAACAGGAGCAACCCGTCACATGCCAGCCAGTGCCAACTCGAGCCGCGCTTCCGACTCGCAGCCGCGCGAGGTGATGAACGTGGCGGTATTGGCAGAGTCCGAACTGGGCTCGGAGGCCCAGCGGGAACGCCGCAAGCGGATCCTGGACGCCACCATGGCCATCGCGTCGAAGGGCGGCTACGAGGCGGTGCAGATGCGCGCCGTCGCCGATCGCGCCGACGTGGCGGTGGGCACGCTGTACCGGTACTTCCCGTCCAAGGTGCACCTGCTGGTGTCGGCGCTGGGCCGGGAATTCAGCCGCATCGACGCCAAGACCGACCGCTCCTCGATGACCGGGGGCACGCCGTTCCAGCGGCTGAACTTCATGGTCGGCAAGCTGAACCGGGCGATGCAGCGCAATCCCCTGCTCACCGAGGCCATGACGCGCGCCTACGTCTTCGCCGACGCCTCGGCGGCCAGCGAGGTCGACCAGGTCGAGAAGCTCATCGATTCGATGTTCGCCCGCGCGATGGCCGACGGCGAACCGACCGAGGACCAGTACCACATCGCCCGGGTCATCTCCGACGTCTGGCTGTCCAACCTGCTCGCCTGGCTCACCCGGCGCGCCTCGGCGACCGACGTCAGCAAGCGACTGGATCTGGCGGTGCGGCTGTTGATCGGGGACACCGAAAGCAGCTAGCCGGCGATTGTTACGCGGGCGGCCCCGCCGTGCGGCCCCGGATGAGCTCGGTGCCCAACACCTCGACGACCGGCAGGCCCGACCGCGGCGGACGCAACAACAACTCGCCCGCCCGGCGGCCCTTCTGCAGGCTCGGCTGCGCCACCGTGGTCAACCCGCGGCCGATCGCGTCCGGCACGCCGTCGAAACCGGTCACGGTCATCTGCCCCGGCACGTAAATGCCATGTGCGCGTAGGTAATCCATGGCCGACAGAGCCAGGATGTCCGCCGTGCACATCAGCGCGGTGATCCGCGGATTGGCCTCCAGCGCGGCCTTGGCGGCGGTGCCGCCGGAGTCCGGCTCGTGCTCGTAGCTCTCCACCACGGTCAGCGCGTCGGGGTCGATGCCGGCGGCCGTCATCGCCTCCCACACGCCGACGATGCGTTCGCGCTGCACGTCGAAGGCCGGCGATCGCAACCGGTCGGCGTCCACCAGTCCCTGCCGGCGGTCGCGGCCCAGCCGCATGGTCAGCAGCCCGATCTCGCGATGCCCCAGCCCCAGCACGTACTCCGCCAGCCCACGCATCGCCGCCCGGTCGTCGATGGCGACCCGGGACACACCGGCGAGCCCCTTCGGTTGGTCGACGACCACCACCGGTAACCGGCGCTGCAAGACGACCTGGAGGTACGGGTCCTCTTCGCAGACCGAATACACCACGAAGCCGTCCACCCCGGCGCCGAGCACCGCGCCCGTCCCGTCTTCGATGCTGCGGCCGGGGCCGACGGCCACCAACAGCAGGCCCTGCCCCAGCTCCTCGCAGGACTGCGCGACCCCGGCGACGAAATCCCGCGCCGCCGGGTCGCTGAAGAAGTAGGTCAGCGGCTCGGCCATCACCAGCCCGACCGCGCCGGCCTTGCGGGTGCGCAACGACCGGGCCACCGGGTCGGGACCCGGGTAACCCAACCGCTTGGCCGTCGCGAGCACCCGTTCACGGAGATCTGCGGAGAGCTGATCGGGCCGGTTGAAGGCATTCGAGATCGTGGTGCGTGAAACCTTCAGTTCGTCCGCCAACGACGCCAGCGTCGCACGCCGGCGCGATGCGGGACTCACAGTCGGTGACGCTACAGCGAATCCGCATGCGCGCGTGCGCGGCGTACACCAGTCACTTTGTAATGGAAACGATTTTCATTAGTATTGTGGGTCGGCCGACCGGCCGGCGAGAGGACATCGAACGTGCGCATGGCGCTGAGGCGGGGGCGGATCGCGATGGCCGGGCTGCGTTGGCTGCCCGCCGCGCTGGCCCTGCTGGCCGCCGTCGGCTGTGGGGGCGTCACGCACCCGCGGGCGGCCACCGTCGTCGCCTCCACCGGCGCATGGGGCAGCGTGGCCAGCGCCGTCACCGGCCGTCACATCGCGGTCAGGTCGATCCTGACCGGGGGCGACACCGACCCGCACTCCTACCAAGCCAGCCCTTCGGACGCGGCCGCCATCACCGACGCCACCCTGGTCGTCTACAACGGCGGCGGCTACGACCCCTGGGTGGAGCAGGTGCTGGCCAGTCACCCCGGCGTGAAGTCCATCGGCGCCTACTCGTTCCTGAAGGCAACCGCCACCGGGGGGCAACCGGCCAACGAGCACGTCTTCTACGACCTCGACGTCGCCAAATCGGTCGCGTTCGCCATCGCGGACCGCGTGGCCGCCATCGACCCGGCGCACGCCGCCGACTACCGTGCCAACGCGGCCGAGTTCTGCCGCGGCGCGGACGCGATCGCCATCTCCGAACACGCCATCGCCAGCGCCTACCCGGGCACCGCGGTCATCGGGACCGAACCCGTCGGGTACTACCTACTTTCGGCGTCCGGCTTGATCAACCGCACGCCGCCCGCCTTCACCGCGGCCAACGAGAACGAGACGGATCCCTCGCCGTCCGACATGGCGTTCGTCCTCGACCTGATCAACCACCGTCAGGTGGCGGCGCTTCTGGTCAACCCGCAGACGTCCACCGCCGCGATCAACGGCGTGCGCGACGCCGCGCGGCGCGCGGGCGTGCCGGTGACCGAGGTCAGCGAGACCCTCCCCGAGGGCACGGATTACCTGACGTGGCAACGCAATACGGTCAACCAGTTGCTGGCCGCGCTGCAATCACGCCGGTCAGTGCAGCCGTGACGCTCGACGCGGTCCACGCCGTCGACCGCCACCCGGACACCGTCTCGCTGCGCGGCGCCCGGCTGGCTTTCGGTGACCGGGTGCTGTGGGACCATCTCGACCTGACGGTGTCGCGCGGAGAGTTCATCGCCGTCCTCGGCCCGAACGGCAGCGGCAAAACGTCGTTGCTCAAGGTGCTGCTCGGTCAACTGCCGCTGTCCGCGGGAACCGCGCTGGTGGACGGGAAGCCGATGACTTCGGGCAGCGGGCGCGTCGGCTATGTGCCGCAGCACCGACCGATGGACCACGAGGTGATGCTCCGGGGTCGCGACCTGGTGCGGCTGGGTGTCGACGGACATCGCTGGGGCGCCGTGCCCCTGCGATCCGCCGACCGGGCCCGCCGGCGGGCGGCCGTGGCCGAGGCGCTGCGGCAGGTCAACGCCGAACACCTGGCGGATGTCCGGGTGGGCGTGATGTCGGGTGGCGAGCTGCAGCGAATGCGCGTCGCGCAGGCGCTGGTCAGCGACCCGATGCTGCTGCTGTGCGACGAGCCGCTACTGGCGCTTGACCCGGCGAACGCGAAGCTGGTGTCCGCCCTGATCGACCAGCGCCGCCGGGACGCCGCGACCACCGTCATCGTCGTCACCCACGACGTCAACGCGATCCTGCCGTACGTCGACCGGCTGATCTACCTGGTCGACGGGCGGTTCCGGATCGGCACGGTGGAGGAAGTGATGACCACCCAGACGCTGTCGATGCTGTATCGGGCCGACATCCAGGTGGTCAAGGTCAAGGACCGCTACGTGGTGGTGGGCGATACGACCGACGGGGCCCACCCGTGAATCACCGGCTCACCGACGTCCTGGCCCACCTGCTCGACTTCGACATCACCGCCCATCTGCTCGGCCACGACTTCGTCCAGCAGGCGCTGATCGCGGCCGCGCTGCTGGGGCTGGTGGCCGGGCTGATCGGGCCGTTCATCGTCATGCGCCAGATGTCGTTCGCCGTGCACGGTTCCAGCGAATTGTCCTTGACCGGAGCGGCTTTCGCGTTGCTGGTGGGCATCGAAGTGGGGGTGGGCGCCCTGGTCGGCAGCGCCCTGGCCGCGGCGCTGTTCGGCGTCCTGGGCCGGCGGGCCCGCGAGCGTGATTCGGTCATCGGGGTGGTGCTGGCCTTCGGGCTGGGCCTGGCGGTGCTGTTCCTCTACCTCTACCCGGGCCGGACCGCGACCAGCTTCGCGTTGCTCACCGGACAGATCGTCGGCGTCGGCTACACGGGGCTGGCCATGCTGGCGCTGGTGTGCCTGCTCGTGATCGTCGTCATCGCGACGTGCTATCGCCCGCTGCTGTTCGCGACCGTCGATCCCGACGTCGCCGCGGCCCGCGGCGTGCCCGTTCGCGCGCTCGGCATCGTGTTCGCCGCGCTGGTAGGCGTGGTGGCCGCTCAGGCCGTCCAGGTGGTCGGGGCGCTGTTGGTGATGTCGCTGCTGATCACGCCGGCGGCCGCGGCCGCCCGGGTGGTCGCCTCCCCGGCGGCCGCGCTGGTGGCCTCGGTGATCTTCGCCGAGGTTTCCGCGGTCGGGGGCATCGTGCTGTCGCTGGCGCCGGGCGTCCCGGTGTCGGTCTTCGTGGCGGGTATTTCGTTCCTGATCTACCTGGCCTGCTGGTTGCTGGGGCGCCGGCAGGAGTTCGCCGCCTAAGCTTGTCGACACCGACAAGCCCGCGTCCGAAAGGCTCTGGTGCGTAGGCAATTCGCGAGCGTTCTGCACGCGGCGGTGTGTGCCCTGACGGCGGGCTGCACCACCACCGTCGGCGGCAGCGCCGCGCCCGCGGACAACCACGGTCCGCTCTCTCAGGCCCCAGTGGCCGTCACCGCCCTGGACGGGCTGCTGCTCGACGACAGGAAAATCTACGACATCCTGGGTGGGGCACTGCGGATCCGGTACCGCACGCAGGACATGTGGGACTCCAGCGCCACGTTCAGCGACAAGAGCTGCCTGGCCATGGCCGGGCCCGCCCAGCAGGCCGTGTACGCGGACACCGGCTGGACCGCGGTGCGCGGCGAGCGACTGGACGACAGCTACGACAACCCCATGGTGCGCAACTATTCCGTCGACCAGGCGGTGATCGCCTACCCCACCGCCCGGCAAGCCAACGCGTTCTACGAGGCATCGGCGCGCAGGTGGTCCGCCTGCGCCAACCGCCGGTTCGTCGACCATCCGCCGGGGCAGCCCGAGGTCGCGTGGGCGGTGGCCGATTCCCACGCGGTCGGCGGCACGCTCAGCACGTCCGAAGAGCAGCAAGGCAGCGAAGACGGCTGGCGGTGCCAGCGCGCGCTCACCGCGCGCAACAACGTCGTCATCGACGTGGCCACCTGCGGCTCGTTCCTGCCGGGTGGGTCCGCGGTGGACATCGCCCAACAAGTCGCGGCGGCGGTCGTCACCCGGTAGCGACGGCCGCCCCATAAGCTGGGCGGGTGGCCCGCATCGACCTCAACGCCGACCTGGGCGAGGGCTTCGGCGTCTGGCGCCTGGGCGATGACGGCGCCATGCTGCGGATCGTCACCAGCGCCAACGTCGCATGCGGATTCCATGCCGGGGACCCGGCCGGCCTCTTGCGCGTCTGCCTGTCGGCCGCCGAGCGTGGCGTCCGCATCGGCGCGCAGGTGAGCTATCGAGACCTGGCCGGGTTCGGCAGGCGCTTCATCGACGTCTCCGCCGACGACCTCGCCGCCGACGTCGTCTATCAGATCGGCGCGCTGCAGGCGATCGCGCGCGCATCCGGCTCCGCCGTTTCCTACGTCAAACCCCATGGGGCGCTGTATAACTCGATCGTCACCAACCGCGATCAGGCGGCCGCGGTCGCGGAGGCGGTGCGGATGGTGGACCCGGGGTTGCCGGTGCTGGGCATGGCGGGTTCGGTGTTCTTCGACGAGGCCTCGACCCGTGGCCTGCGCACGGTGGCCGAAGCCTTCGCCGATCGCGCCTACCGGCCGGACGGCCGGCTGGTGTCCCGCCGGGAGCCCGGCGCCGTGCTGCACGACGCGGCCGCGATCGCCGACCGCGTGCTGGGCATGGTGACCAGCGGCCGGGTCACCGCCGTCGACGGCACATCGGTCACGGTCACGGCGGAATCGGTTTGCGTGCATGGCGATTCGCCCGATGCGGTCCAGATCGCGACCGCCGTGCGGGACCGGCTCACGGCGGCCGGCGTCGAGATCGGGGCGTTTCGCTGATGCGGCTCAAGCCCGGTCGACCCGACATCGCCCGGTACGCGGACCGGTTCGACGCGCCCGCCGCCGAACCCGGATCCCTGTCTGTGACGTGGATGGGCGTGGCGACGCTGCTCGTCGACGACGGTTCGTCGGCGCTGCTCACCGACGGCTACTTCTCCCGGCCGGGCCTGGCGCGGGTGGCCGCCGGCAAGGTGGCGCCGTCACCGGCCCGCGTGGACGGTTGCCTGGCCCGGGCCAAGGTGTCCCGGCTGCAGGCCGTGATCCCGGTGCACACCCATATCGATCACGCGCTGGACTCCGCGCTGGTGGCCGACCGCACCGGCGCGCGGCTGGTGGGCGGCCGGTCGGCGGCCAACGTCGGGCGCGGATACGGGCTGCCCGAGGACCGCATCGTGATCGCCGCCAGCGGAGAGCCGATCGCGTTGGGGGCCTACGACGTGACGCTCGTGGAGTCCCATCACTGCCCCCCTGACCGGTTCCCCGGCACGATCGACGAGCCGCTGACGCCGCCGGTCAAGGCGTCGGCCTACCGTTGCGGCGAGTCATGGTCGACGCTGGTGCACCACCGGCCCTCGGGCCGCCGGCTGTTGATCCAGGGCAGCGCCGGGTTCGTCGAGGGCGCGCTCGCCGGCCGGCGCGCCGACGCCGTCTACCTGTCCGTGGGGCAGCTCGGGCTGCAACCGCGGTCCTACCTGACCGACTACTGGAACGAGACCGTGCGCGCGGTGGGCGCGCGCCGGGTGATCCTCATCCACTGGGACGACTTCTTCCGGCCGCTGTCAAAACCGCTGCGGGCCTTGCCGTACGCGGGTGACGACCTGGACACCTCGATCGAAGTCCTCGACGAGTTGGCCACGTCCGACGGCGTCTCGCTGCACCTGCCTACGGTGTGGCGACGCGAGAATCCTTGGGCCTGAAGCGGTTACATTGACCCTGACCCTTGCGCTGGTGCTGCTCGCTGCCGTGCTGGCCTTCGCCGTGGTGCGCCCGCGGGGCTGGCCCGAGGCGGTGGCGGCGGTTCCGGCGGCCCTGATCCTGATCGCGGTCGGCGCGATATCGGTGCATCAGGCGGTCGAGGAGGTGGCCGGGCTGGCGGGGGTGGTCGGGTTCCTCGGTGCCGTGCTGGTGCTGGCCAAGCTGTGCGACGACGAGGGCCTGTTCGAGGCGGCGGGTGCGGCGATCACCCGCGGGCGCGTCGGATCGGGCGGCCTGTTGCGCCGGGTGTTCGTCATAGCCTCCCTGATCACCGCCGTGCTTAGCCTGGACACCGCCGTGGTGTTGCTGACCCCGGTGGTGCTGGCGGCCGTCCGCCGGCTGCGAACCCCGGTGCGGCCGTACGCCTATGCCACCGCACACCTGGCCAACGGCGCCTCCCTGCTGCTGCCGGTGTCGAATCTGACCAACCTGCTGGCGTTCCACGCCGCCCACCTTTCGTTCACGCGGTTCACCCTGCTGATGGCGTTGCCGTGGGTGGGCGTGGTGGTCACGCTGTACGCGGTGTTTCGCTGGTTCTTCGCGCGCGACCTGCGGGTGCAGCCGCGGCCGGAGCAGCCGGGACCGGCGCCGCGACCGCCGGTGTTCGTGTTGGTGGTGGTCGGGCTGACGCTCGCAGGGTTCGCGGTGGCACAGTCCATCGGGGTGGCGCCGGCCTGGGTGGCGCTCGCCGGGGCGGTCGTGCTGGCCGCGCGAAGCCTGGGCAGGGGACACACCTCGGTGGTCGACATCGCCCGTTCGGTGCACGTGTCGTTCCTGGTGTTCGTGCTCGCCCTCGGTGTGGTGGTGCGGGCGGTCATGGTCAACGGCATGGACAGGGCGATGTCGGCGGTGCTGCCCTTCGGCTCGACGCTGCCCGCCCTGCTGGCCATCGCCGCGGTGGCCGCCGTGCTGGCGAACGTCGTGAACAACCTGCCCGCCACCCTGGTGTTGCTGCCATTGGTCGCGCCGAGCGGACCGGTCGCCATCCTGGCCGTCCTGCTCGGCGTCAACATCGGCCCCAACCTGACCTACGTCGGATCGCTGTCGAACCTGTTGTGGCGGCGCGTGCTTCGCCAGCACGACGTCGACGCCGGCGTCGGCGAATACAGCCGCCTCGGATTGTGCACCGTGCCCGTCTCCCTAGTGATCGCGGTGCTCGCCCTGTGGGCTTCGGTGCGGCTGCTCGGCGCCTAGCCGATCGCCTCCCGGAATTCCACCCCCTGCTGCAGCGCCCGCGCCGCTTCGGCGATGTCGACGACGGGATAGATCCGGTAATCCAGGACGGTGGCGAATTGGCTTGTGGTCTCGACCAAATCGGCCGGATTGTCGGATTCCAGCACCGCGAACCCACCGCCGCCGTCGATGCGGCCGACGAACTGGTGATACGTCGTGGTCTGTGGTTGCGACCACTTCGAGTACGCGGCCAGGCCGCGGCGCAAGCTTTCGTCGTTCTCGGCCGCCGTTCCGTTCAGGCGATATGTCCAAGCCACCACGTATTTCATCGCGATCTCCTTTTCTCGTCGGGATCGCAACGCTAGGGCCGGATTACGTTCGGCGCATGAGTAGCCGCCTACTCGAAACGGGGTCAACCGGACCCGGCGCCCGGCCCCGACCGGATGATGGTCGCCAGTTCCTCGCGTGACTGAGCGCCCACCCGCTGGCAGGCCCGGTAGATGTGGCCCTCCACCGTGCGCACCGACATCACCAACTTCTCGGCGATCTGGCGGTTGGACAGACCGGCCACGGCGAGTTCGATGACGTCGCGCTGGCGACCCGACAGCTTGAGGCCCGCGGGCGTCCGCAACGCCGGGGTGCACAGGCCGCCACATTCCTCGGCCAATTCGCCGGCCAGCGCCGCGGCGTAAAGGCCGCGCTTGTGCTGTTGGCCGTCGATGAACGCCGCGGATGCCTGCGCGGCCGCGTCGGCGGCCGCGGCCCGGTCACCGATCGCCCGATAGGCGGCCGAAACCGCCAGCAGGCCTTCGCCATTGCCGGCCAGCAGGGCCTCCGCGTGCGACGCGATGGCGTCGGCCAGCGGCAGCGACAACGCCCCGGCCAGCTCCCGGGCCCGCGACGCCCCCGAGGCGTCCCCCCATTGCGCCGAGGCCTGAATGCAGGCCAGTTCGTGGGTCGGCTGCCCGCGCTCGCGCGCGAGCCGCGCGGCGCTCTGCGCGGTCACCACCGCCTCGCCGAGGCGACCGCTTGCCGCGAGCGCCCACCCGTTGGCCAGCGAAAGGCCCGTGTGCATGAACAAGTAGTCGGCCGGCACGCAGGACCGCGCCCCGGCGACCGCGTCGTTCGCTTCGGCCGGGTGCCCGAGCTTGCCGTGCGCCTCGGCCAGGGCGAAATAGCTCGCCGGTCGCAGACCGCTGGTGGTGGCGTGTATTTGCGCACCGGCGAGGGCTTCGTGGACCAGCCGGGCCGCTTCGGCGACTGCCCCGCGGGCCAGGTCGGCGTTGCCCAGCAGCAGGGCCAGGTTCGCGTAGGCCAGACCCGGGACGTCGCGCGCCGCGTCGGCCATTGTCTCTGCCAGACTGACGAATTCGTCGATGCGGCCCGTCAACCGGCAAGCCCGCCCGTAGACGGCACCGAACCAGAACCGCATGTGCGAGGCCTCGAAGGATGTGGTCGCCCGGCGCAGCGCCTGCTCGGCCTCGGCGGCCAGGCCGTCGACCCGTCCCAAAGCCCCCATCGCCATGATCAAGGCCAACGACGCCATCAGCGCGTGGAAATCCGGCAGCCCATCCGAATCCAGTGCAGCCCTGGCCCTTTCGGCCGCGAGTTGACAGCGCGCGGCCACCGCGTCCAGGCACGCCTGCACCGAAAGCCGCGCGGCCACCTGGGCCGGCGTCTCGGCCGCCTCGGCAAGGCCGTCGAGGATCACCGCGGCGTCCGCCGGCCTGCCGAGCATCCACACCAGGTTGGCCGCACGCAGGGTCGCCCAGTAGTGCGCGTCCGGCGCATCGCCGCCGGGGCCGCCGGTGATCGCGCGCAACGCCTCCTCGGCCTGCTCGCCGCGACCGAGCAGCACCAGGTTCGTCGCGCGCACCCCCGCCGCCCCAGGCGCCCCAGCCTGCGCGGCGGCGTTGGCAAGCCGGTCGGCCAGCTCCAGGTCCAACAACGACATCGCGTGCCGGGCCGATTCCAGATACAGCTCCGGTTGCGGGTCCAGATCCGACTCCAGGCTCAGCAGCGCCCGGCGCACCGTGGCCTGCATGTCGGCGTCGCCGTCCTGCGCCAGCCGCGTTGCCAGCCTGCCCCGGATCTTCGACAGATACATCTCGCCGGCGCCGGCGCGGCGAAGCTCCCCGTACAGCGGGTGCGCGAGCCTGGCCACCAAACCGCCGGCGGTGCGTTCGACGTTCACCAGGCCCATCGCTTCGGCGGCCACCAAGTCCTCGCGAGAAACCAAGTCGCACAACAGGTCCACCGGCAGCGGCTCGCACTGCGACAGGGTGTCGACGACCAGCGCGAGCGGCGGGGTCAGGCGGCCAAGCTGGCGCCCCACCGTTTCGGACAGGCTGGCCGAAACCGCGACGTCGCCGTCCCACATCCACACCCCGGCCACCTGCCGCACCCGTCCGGCCGCCATCTGATCGCTCAGCAGCTGCCGAAGGAACAGGGTGTTGCCGCCGGTGAGCCGCCGGAACCGGGCCGCGCATCGTGCGTCGACCGGACCGCCCAGCGTCCGCTCGATCACCTCGCGCGTCGCCGCGGCGGAGAGCGGCTCCAGGTCGAGGCGACTCAGCAAGCCGTCCTTCCACAACGCCGTCACCGCGTCGGGCTCTTCGCCGCCGGTGCGCACCGTGACCACCAGCCGGGCCCCGCCGGACTGTGCCAGCTGGTGAATCACCAGCGCCGACAACCCATCCAGTAGGTGCGCGTCGTCGACCCCGATCACCACGCGGCCCCGATGCTGGCGCGCCACGAACGACTCGATCACGCGTCGCACGTTGGTCAGCGGATCGGACATCGCGTCGCCGAGGAGGCCGATGAAGGCTCCGAGCGGCAGCGCGCGGGCCGACTGGGTGCCGACAATCCATGTGATGCGCTCACCCGACGCCCCGGCGCGCCGCAGCGCTTCGCGGGCCAGCCGGGTTTTGCCCACCCCGGCGGCGCCCGCGATCAGCACCCCGGAGTGCTGGTCAGCCCCGCTCAGGGCGCGTCGAATGGTTGCTAACTCGTTGTCGCGCCCAATCAGCAGATCACCGCTGATCACGCGGCGACTATAACCGCGCGGCGGCAGCGGCGTGGCCGATTGTCGGCGTTTCGGCGCGCCGTGCCCGGTCCGCTCACCCAAGTCGCGTAGCGGACTACGCTATCGGCCCCCAGCGCGCGCTGTGAGCATGGCTTTCGTCAGCTTGCGGGTCAGAAAGGCGGCGGGTCATGTCCGACATTAAGGCCAGGATCGGTAATCACGCGGTGGTGTTGGGAGCGAGCATGGCCGGTTTGCTGGCCGCGCGGTCGCTCGCCGACTTCTTCGACACGGTCACCGTCGTGGAGCGCGACCCGCTCCCCGACGCCGACACCGCCCGCCGGGGCGTGCCGCAGGGCCGGCACCTGCACGCGCTGTTGGCCCGGGGCGCCCAGGTGATCGAGGGGATGTTCCCCGGCGTCCTCGACGAGATGATCCTCGACGGCGCACAGTACTTCGACGGCCAGGACCTGTCCGGGCTGTACTACAACGTGGGCGGCCACCTGATGGCGCGGCGCGGCAGCGCCACCGGGTTGACCGCCTACAGCGCGACCCGGCCCTTCCTCGAGGACCACGTCCGCATCCGGCTGCGTGAGATCCCCAACGTCACGGTGCTCGACGACCACAGCATCTTGGGCCTGATCTCAACGGCGGACCATCACCGCGTCACCGGGGTGCGGGTCGTCGGTCAACACAGCGGCGAACCCGTCACGCTGCACGCGGACCTGGTCGTCGACGCCACCGGGCGCGCCGCCCGCACCCCCACGTGGCTGGAAAGCCTGGGATACGAGCGCCCGCGCGAGGATCGCGTCGTCGTCCAGCTGACGTACGCCAGCCAGGCGCTGCGGATCACGTCGGACGCGCCGCGGGAGCTCGGGTTCCTCGTCGGGATCGTGCCGGGCCGGCCGAGGGGTTGCGGCCTGTTGCACTGCGAGAACGACACCTGGCTGCTCACGGTGATGGGGGTGGCCGGCGAGGAGCCGAAGACGCTCGATCTTGCGACGTTGTGTGATTTCGTGGCGGACTGCGCGCCGGCCCATCTGCTGGCCGCGGTGCGCGCGGCCGAACCCATCGGGGAGCCGGTGCGGCACCGGGTGCCGTGCAGCCGGTGGCGGCGCTACGACAGGATGCGGCGCTTCCCCGAGGGCCTGCTGGTCACCGGCGACGCGATCTGCAGCTTCAACCCGATCTATGGCCAGGGCATGACGGTGGCCGCGCTCGAGGCGTTGGCGCTGCGCGACTGCCTCTCCGCCGGCGGCGACGACCTGGCGCGGCGCTTCTTCCGCGCCGCGGCGGCGCCGATTCGCCAGGCGTGGCAGCTGTCGACCAACCCCGACCTTGCCCTGCCCGAAATCGAGGGCACCGCACCGCTGGTCGCGCGATTGTTCAACAAGTACGTCGATCGCGTGCTCGTGGCGGCCGAAAGCGACACCGTCGCGTTCAATCAGTTCATCAGGGTGACCTCGCTCGTCGACCCCGCGACGAAACTGTTGCGCCCGAACATGATCTGGCGCGCCGCCCGCGGGCGCCGGCACGGTGTCGAGCAACCTGACGCGCCCGCCGACGTTCTGGTGAAGGCGGTGCCCTGACCTACCGGTGGTAGGCCGGCGGCAGCGGCATCCCGAGTTCGCCCAGCACGCCGCGCAGCAGGGTCGGGAAGTCGGTGATGATGCCGTCGACGCCGTAACCGATCTGCTCGCGCATGGCGCCGGCGTCGTTGACGGTCCATGCAATGACCTTGAGCCCCAACGCGTGCGCGTGGTCGACATAGGCCGCCCCGGCGACCAGCGCATAACGGGGCGAGACGACGTTGGCGCCCACCAGCAGCGCGCCGAGCATCGGATCGCCGACGGCGCCGGCGTCGACGCCGGCCAGCCACGGTGAGCCCGGGGACCACGTCTGCTCGTTGTACAAGGCGACCAACGGAATCGACGGCTCGGCACGGTGAACCAGCGGCAGCGTCCGCCAGTCGAAGCTTTCGATCTCCACCCGGTCGAGCTTGCCCGCCGATCTGACCGCCGCCAGGATCACGTCGACGAACTGCTGGGGGTCGGCCGACGTGCCGGGCCGGTCGGCCGCCACCTTGGTCTCGATGTCGTAGCGCACGGCGGCGTGGTAGGAGTCGGCGAGCGCGAACACCTCCGGCAGGACGGCTATCTTGTTGCCCCGCACCACTTCGGCGCCGGGGAACTCGGCCAGCCTCCGCCCGCAGTCGAGCGTGCGGATCTGGGCCACGGTCAGCTCGTGGACCAGCTTGCCGACGTAGGGGTACTGCGGGTCGCCGGTGAACGCGGGTCCGGTGTCGGCGCATTTCTCGGCGTCGATCGTCGGGTCGTGCCACACCAGCGGTTGCCCATCCCTGGTGATGTTGACGTCGAGTTCGAGTGTGTCGACGCCCAATTCGAGCGCCTTCGCAAACGCGCGCAACGATTCCTCGGTGGTCTCCCCGCGCCCGCCGCGGTGGGCCTGCAGGTCGAAGCCTGCGGGTTGCGCCGAGGCGGTCGACGCACAGAGCAGGCCCAGCCCCAGCAGCGCGGCGACGAGGCGTGCTAACAATTAATGCCTGCGCTGACGGGCGATTTCGGCGAGCACCACCCCGGCGGCCACCGAGGCGTTCAGCGATTCGGCCTGCCCGGCCATCGGGATGGACACCACCTCGTCGCAGTTCTGCCGCACCAGTCGCGACAGCCCTTTGCCTTCCGACCCGACGACCACCACCAGCGGGTCGGCGCCGTCCACGTCGTCGACCATGGTGTCGCCGTCGGCGTCCAGGCCGATCACCCGGATGCCGCGGTCGGCCCAATCCTTAAGCGTCCTGGTGAGGTTGGTGGCCCGGGCCACCGGGACGCGGGCCGCGGCGCCGGCGCTGGTGCGCCAGGCCACCGCGGTCACCGACGCCGAACGCCGCTGCGGGATCAGCACGCCGTGACCGCCGAACGCCGCGACCGACCGCACGATCGCGCCCAGGTTGCGGGGATCGGAGATGTTGTCCAACGCGACCAACAGCGCGGGCGGGGCGTTGAGCGCGGCCGTCAACAGATCGTCGGGGTGGGCGTAGTTGTACGGAGGCACCTGCAGGGCGATGCCCTGATGCAGGTGGTTGCTGGTCATCCGGTCCAGGTCGGCGCGCGGCACCTCGAGGATCGAGATGCCCGAATCCGCCGCGCGGGCAACGCTTTCGGTGACCCGTTCGTCGGCGTCGATGCCCACGGCCACGTACAGGGCGGTCGCCGGGACACCGGCACGCAGGCATTCCAGCACCGGGTTGCGGCCGAGCACGGTTTCCGTCTCGTCGGTCGGCCGCTTGGCGGGCCGGCGCGACTGGGACTGGGCGCGCTTGGCGGCGGGGTGGTTGGGGCGCAGGTGCGCCGGCGGGGTGGGTCCGCGGCCCTCCAGGCCCCGGCGGCGCTGGCCGCCCGAGCCGACGGTGGGCCCCTTCTTGCTGCCCGCTTTGCGGATCGCCCCGCGGCGCCGCGAATTGCCGGCCATCTAGTCGGCGCGCTTTTCTTCGCCGGCCTGTAGCGACCACTGCGGCCCGTCGGCGGTGTCGGTGACCTCGATGCCGGCGATCTTCAACCGGTCCCGGATCTCGTCGGCGAGTGCCCAATTGCGTTGCTCGCGCGCCTTTTCCCGGTTTTCCAGCTCGGCCCGCACCAGCACCTCGACTGCGGCCAGCGCGGCCGACGTCTCGTCGCGGGTCTCCCAGCGCTCGTCGAGTGGGTCGCAGCCCAGGATGCCCATCATGGCGCGGATCGCGCGGGCATGCCGCAGCGCGCCCTCGTGATCGCCGCTGTCGAGGGCCCGGTTGCCCTCCGCGCGGGCGTGGTGCACCTCGGCCAGCGCGGCCGGGACGGCCAAGTCGTCGTCGAGCGCCTCGGCGAAGTGCGGGGTCCATTCGCCGGGCTCGACGGCGCCGACGCGAACGCGGACGCGGTGCAAAAATTCCTCAACGCCCACATAAGCTTTCACCGCGTCCTGCAGGGCGGTGTCGGAGAATTCCAGCATCGACCGGTAATGCGCGCTGCCCAGGTAGTAGCGCAGTTCCGCCGGTCGCACCCTTTCCAGCAGCGCCGGGATGGCCAGCACGTTGCCCAGCGACTTGCTCATCTTCTCGCCGCCCATGGTGACCCAGCCGTTGTGCAGCCAGTAGCGGGCGAACCCGTCGCCGGCGGCGCGGCTCTGCGCGATCTCGTTCTCGTGGTGCGGGAACACCAAATCCATTCCGCCGCAATGGATGTCGAATTCTGGTCCCAGGTAGGTGCGGGCCATCGCCGAGCACTCCAGGTGCCAGCCCGGACGGCCGCGGCCCCACGGCGAGGGCCACGACGGTTCCCCGGGCTTTTCGCCCTTCCACAGCGTGAAGTCGCGCTGGTCGCGCTTGCCGGTGGCCACGCCCTCGCCCTGATGGACGTCGTCGATCTTGTGCCCGGACAGCTGGCCGTAGTCCGGGTAGCTGCGCACGTCGAAGTAGACGTCGCCGGCGGCCGCGTAGGCGTGGCCGGTTTCGATCAGGCGGTCCATCAATTCGACCATCTGGGTGATGTGCCCGGTGGCTCGCGGTTCGGCCGATGGCGGCATGACGTCCAAAGCGTCGTAGGCGGCGCTGAAGGCGCGCTCGTAGGTGGCCGCCCACTCCCACCACGGGCGGCCGGCCGCGGCGGCCTTGGCCAGGATCTTGTCCTCGATGTCGGTGACGTTGCGGATGAACGCGACGTCGCAACCGCGCGCCATCAGCCACCGGCGCAGGATGTCGAAGGCCACGCCGCTGCGGACATGCCCGATGTGCGGCAGGCCCTGCACGGTGGCGCCACACAGGTAGA
Organism: Mycobacterium sp. UM_11; assembly: GCF_001414075.1. Classification (NCBI taxonomy): domain Bacteria; kingdom Bacillati; phylum Actinomycetota; class Actinomycetes; order Mycobacteriales; family Mycobacteriaceae; genus Mycobacterium; species Mycobacterium sp. UM_11. The sequence continues at coordinate 57,574 of NZ_LATC01000012.1, forward strand.
TGGAGACGTGGCCCTCGCGCAGCGGGACGAAGTCACGCACGGCACCGGCCGCCGTGTCGTGTAGCCGCAGACGGGCGCGATCGGTCACGACGTGCCAGCTTACCGGGCCAATTGTGGTGACCGGCGACCGCGATCCCGGCGGCGCCCCTCGAGTGTCACGCCAGCGCGGCTGTCGGCGCCCGACGCCACGCTGGCGTGACGCTCGGGCGAGCGCGCCTCAGCCGGCGGGAACCACCAATGCGGTGGCGATGGCGGCGCGTCCCTCGCCGCGGCCGGTCAGCCCCAAACCGTCGGTCGTCGTCGCCGAAACCGACACCGGCGCGCCCAGCAACTCGGTGAGCACCCGCTGCGCCTCGTCACGGCGGGGACCGACCCTGGGCTGGTTGCCGATCAGCTGCACCGCGGCGTTTCCGAGTCGAAAGCCCGCGCGCGCCACCAGGTCGGCGACGTGGCGCAGCATGTCGGCGCCGCTGACGCCCCGCCAGCGCGGGTCGTCGACCCCGAAGACGGCGCCGAGATCGCCCAGCCCTGCGGCCGACAACAGCGCGTCGCACAGCGCGTGCGCCCCCACGTCGCCGTCGGAGTGGCCGGCGCAGCCGTCGGCCCCGTCGAACAGCAACCCCACCAGCCAGCACGGCCGCCCGGGCTCGATCGGATGCACGTCGACGCCGAGGCCGACCCGCGGCAGCTCGCTCACCCGCGCACGATCGCTTCGGCCAGCAGGAGATCGAGCCGGGTGGTGATCTTGAAGGCCAGCGGGTCGCCGTCGACCACCTGAACCTGGCCCCCGACGTGCTCGACGAGCGATGCGTCGTCGGTGAATTCGGCGGTGCCGGCGCGCTGGTAGGCCCGCAGCAGCAGCTCGCGGGCGAACCCTTGCGGGGTCTGCACGGCGCGCAGGCCGGCCCGCTCGGGCGTGCCCAGGACCACTCCGTTGGCGTCCACGGCCTTGATGGTGTCATGCAGGGGCAGCGCGGGCACGACCGCGCCGTGCCCGGCCCGCAGCGCCTCCACCACCCGCACGATCAGCGCGGGGGGCGTCAGGGCGCGGGCGGCGTCGTGGACGAGCACGAACTCGGGGTCACCGGCCAGCGCCGCCAGCGCCAGGCTCACGGATGTGGTGCGGTCGGCCCCGCCGGCGACGACGGTCGCCCGCCCGCCCAGGGCCCGCTTGGCCTCGTCGACCCGGGCCGCCGGAACGGCGACCACCACGTGGTCGACGACGGAAGAATCCAGCAAACCGGCGACGGCGCGGTCCAGCAGGGTGCGCCCGTCGACCTCGCAGAATGCCTTGGGAATGCCGGCGCCCAATCGCTCCCCCGACCCTGCGGCCGGGACCACCGCGACGACCGTGCCCGTGACCACCGGAGCGTCAGGGCCTTCAGGAAGCGGCGGCGAGAACCTCGTCGAGGATGGTTTCCGCTTTGGCGTCGTCGGTGCTCTCGGCCAGGGCCAATTCGCCGACCAGGATCTGGCGGGCCTTGGCCAGCATGCGCTTCTCACCGGCGGACAAACCGCGTTCCTGGTCGCGACGCCACAGGTCGCGCACTACCTCGGCCACCTTGTTGACGTCGCCGGAGGCCAGCTTTTCCAGGTTGGCCTTGTAGCGGCGCGACCAGTTCGTCGGCTCTTCGGTGTGCGGGGCCCGCAACACCTGGAACACCTTGTCGAGGCCTTCCTGGCCCACGACGTCGCGGACACCGACGTATTCGGCGTTGTCAGCGGGCACTCGAACGGTCAGGTCTCCCTGCGCCACCTTCAAGACGAGATATTCCTTTTGTTCCCCTTTGATGGTGCGGGTTTCAATCGCCTCGACTAACGCAGCACCGTGATGCGGGTAAACAACGGTGTCGCCGACCTTGAAGATCATCTGATTCGAGCCCCTTTCGTTACGTCAATCCTAACACGGCCGCCCAATCGCGTGCGGAGCAACGATGCAGGTCAGGGGCACAACACGCGCAGATTAGGGGTTGACAGGGCGAGCAGAACGTGCAGTGACGCACATTACCAACGTCGTCATTCGGCCCCGAGGGCGGCCCCGACGGACCCCGCCGAAGGGCTTCCGGGCTGGTCTTACGCCCCGCGCTATCGCGCGGGAAACCTTCCTACTACTGTGCATAGTTGCATCCGTCGAACCGGCCCAGCAGGAGGCATTGAGTGAACCGCTTCGAGATGAGCCTCCCCGTCCGCCCCGCGCTGACCGTGCTCGCCGGCCTGTTGCTCGCGCTCGTGCTCAGCGGCTGCGGGGCCGGCCAGGTCTCACAGATGGCCGTCCAGGAGCCCGCGATCAACGGCAACAAGGTCACGTTCAACAACGTGGCGCTGCGCGACATCCGCATGCAGGCCCAGCAGACCGGTGCCGCCATCCAGCCCGGACAGGCGGTGGAGCTGGTGCTGGTGGCCGTCAACCAGTCGCCGAGCGTGCCGGACAGGTTGGTGAGCATCACCAGCGACGTCGGCTCGGTGACCGTGAGCGGAGACGGTCGGCTGCCCGCCGGCGGCATGTTGTTGATCGGGACACCGGAAGGCCAGAAGGTGGCGCCCGGGCCGATGGGCTCCAGCAACGCGGCCAGGGCGACCGTCAACCTGGCAAAGCCGATCAGCAACGGGCTGCTGTACAACTTCACCTTCAACTTCGAGAAAGCCGGTCAGGCGACCGTGCTGGTGCCGGTTTCGGCCGGGCTGGACCAGCCGCAGCAAAGCTAGCGGGGCGTAACCGCCTGTGTCATAGCCGGGTTTTGTCGTACCGGCTCGATACCGTCATGGCGTGGCAAATCCGCGCTCCCAGTACCGCTGCTCCGAATGCCAGCACGTCACCGCCAAGTGGGTGGGCCGCTGCCTGGAGTGCGGCACCTGGGGCACCGTCGACCAGGCGCCGGTGCTGAGCGCGGTCGGCGGCCGGCGGGCGGGGCCGGCGTCGGCCACGGCTTCGCGCCCCGTCCCGATCACGTCCGTCGAGCCCAACGCCAGCCAGCACCGCTCGACGGGCGTCGGGGAGCTCGACCGGGTGCTCGGGGGCGGTGTGGTGCCCGGTTCGGTCACGCTGCTGGCGGGCGATCCGGGCGTGGGCAAGTCGACGCTGCTGCTCAAGGTGGCCCATCGCTGGGCGCTTTCGGGCCGGCGCGCGCTGTACATCGCCGGCGAGGAGTCCGCCGGGCAGATCCGGCTGCGCGCGGACCGCATCGGCTGCGGCTCCGACGAGGTGTACCTGGCCGCCGAATCCGACGTGCACACGGTGCTGGACCACATCGCGACCGTGCGGCCCGCGCTGGTGATCGTCGATTCGGTGCAAACCATGTCCACGACGGAGGCCGACGGCGTCGCCGGTGGGGTGACGCAGGTGCGCGCGGTCACCGCGGCGCTGACGGCGGCCGCCAAGGCCAGCGGCGTCGCGCTGATCCTGGTCGGCCACGTCACCAAGGACGGCGCCATCGCGGGGCCGAGGTCGCTCGAGCACCTGGTGGACGTGGTCTTGCATTTCGAGGGCGACCGCAACGGGTCGCTGCGAATGGTTCGCGGGGTCAAGAACCGGTTCGGCGCGGCCGACGAGGTCGGTTGTTTCCTGTTGCACGACAACGGAATCGAGGACGTGTCCGACCCTTCGAACCTCTTTCTGGATCAGCGGCCCGCGCCGGTCGCGGGCACCGCGATCACGGTGACCCTGGACGGCAAGCGGCCGCTGATCGGCGAGGTCCAGGCGCTGCTGGCCATGCCCGGCGGCGGGTCGCCGCGCCGCGCGGTCAGCGGCATCGACCACTCCCGGGCCGCGATGATCAGCGCCGTGCTGGAAAAGCACGGCAAGCTGACCGTCGGTGTCCACGACATCTACCTGTCCACCGTGGGCGGCATGCGGTTGACCGATCCGTCCTCGGATCTGGCCGTCGCGATGGCGCTGGCGTCGGCGTACTCCGACCTGCCGTTGCCGACGACGGCGGTGATGATCGGCGAGGTCGGGCTGGCCGGTGACCTGCGCCGGGTCAGCGGCATGGAGCGCCGGCTGGGCGAGGCTGCGCGCCAGGGCTTCACCATCGCGCTCATCCCCGACGGCGACGATCCTCGGCGCGAGATCGTGCCGAGCGGGATGCGGGCGCTGCGGGCGCCCACCATTGGGGCGGCGCTGCAACACATGAAAGCGATCGCCGGTCCCCGCAACGGCTGGACGCAAAACGTGGTGGGGCCGCACAATGACACGCTGTGACCCGTCCGACACTGCGTGAGACCATCGCCCGCCTGGCGCCTGGCACCGGGCTGCGCGACGGTTTGGAGCGCATCCTGCGCGGCCGCACCGGCGCGCTGATCGTCCTGGGCAACGACGAGAACGTCGAGGCCATCTGTGACGGCGGCTTCGCCCTCGACGTCCGCTACGCGCCGACCCGGCTGCGCGAGCTGGCGAAGATGGACGGCGCCGTGGTGCTGTCCACCGACGGCAGCCGCATCGTGCGGGCCAACGTCCAGCTGGTGCCGGACCCGTCGATCCCCACCGACGAATCGGGCACCCGCCACCGCTCGGCCGAGCGGGCGGCGATCCAGACGGGTTACCCGGTGATCTCGGTGAGCCACTCGATGAACATCGTGACCGTCTACGTCGGCGGGGACCGCCACGTGGTGGCCGATTCCGCGACCATCCTGTCCCGGGCCAACCAGGCGATCGCGACCCTGGAGCGCTACAAGACCAGGCTCGACGAGGTCAGCAGGCAACTGTCGCTCGCCGAGATCGAGGACTTCGTGACGCTGCGCGATGTGATGACGGTGGTGCAGCGGCTCGAGCTGGTCCGGCGGATCGGCCTGGTGATCGACGACGACGTCGTCGAGCTGGGAACCGACGGGCGCCAGCTGCGGTTGCAGCTCGACGAGCTGCTGGGCGGCAACGACATCGCGCGGGAACTGACCGTGCGGGACTATCACGCCAGCCCGGAGCCGCTGTCGAAGGCGCAGATGACCGCCACCCTCGACGAGCTGGACGCCCTCTCGGACACCGAGCTACTCGAATTGACCGCGCTGGCAAAGGTTTTCGGCTACCCGACGACGGCGGAGGCGCAGGATTCGGCGGTCAGCCCGCGCGGTTACCGCGCGCTGGCCAGCATCCCGAGGCTGCAGTTCGCGCACTCCGACCTACTGGTCCGGTCCTTCGGGACGCTGCAGGGCCTGCTGGCGGCCAGCGCAGGCGACCTGCAATCGGTCGAGGGCATCGGCGCGATGTGGGCCCGCCACGTGCGGGAGGGGCTCTCGCAACTCGCGGAGTCGACTATCGCCGACCCGCTGAGCTAACCCGCAGGAACCGGGGCCGGCGGCGCCTCCGGCGGGGGCGCGGCGGCCGGCTGGCCCGGCCCGGGCACCGGTCCCGGCGGCGGTGGCGGCTGGTTCAGGATGAACGGAACCGGCTGGGAACGCAGGTTGCCCAGCTGGACGACGAGGTTGTAGGTGCCCGGCCCGATCGCCGGCCGCGGCAGCGGGCAGTGCGGCGCCGACCCCATCCCCGTCCACGTCACCGCGGTCGTCACCTGCTCACCCGGGGTGAAGGTCTTGATCAGCGTCTCGTTGGACGGCGCGCAGTCCAGGTTCGACCACAGCCGCTTGTTGTCCAGCGAGTACACGTAGGCGGCCAGCACCGCGGCCCCCACGTCCCGCTTGCACGACACCAGGCCGATGTTGGTGACGACCATGGTGAACTTCGGCTGATCCCCGATGAAGTACTGCGGCGCATTGGTCAGGCCCTTGACGGCCAGCGTCGCATCGGGGCAGTCGTCGCCCTCCTTGAGCACCGGTGGCGGCTGCACCGCGGCGGTCGGGGTGGGCATCTCGGGGTTCTGCCCCTGTTGCGGCGCCACCGCGGTGGGCTGCTCGCCGGGCGCGGCCGGCGGCGGCGCCTGCGGCGCGGGCGAACCGGGCTTGCCCTGAGCGGAATTGGACTTGTCGGCACTGGCGGGCTTGGCGCCCCCGGTGTGCCCCATGAAGGCGATGACCGCGGCGACCGCGATCCCGACGACGACGACCGCGACGCCCACGGCCAGGCCACGGCGCCGCCAATAGATCTCGGTGGGTAGCGGGCCACGCGGTTCCAGATCCAGCACGTTTGCAGCGTAGGTCCAGGTCACGCCGAGTTGCCTGACCCGCCCCGGCGTGTCGCGGGGTTTGCTGGCTGACCCCGTGTTAGTGCCGGCCGCTATTCGGCCGCTATTCGCCTGCTATTCGCCAATGTCACCGACGTGATCGACCAGCGCGGCCCGCCCGTCCGCGAGGTGATAGGTCGCGCCCGCCAGCGCCAAGGTGCCCGCGGACACCCGCTCGGCGATGGTGGACGAACGCGACATGAGCTGCGCGATCGTTTCGCGCACGTGCCGTTCCTCGAACTCGTCGACGCGGCTGAGGCCGTCGCGGCGGCCCATCAGGATCGACGGCGCGACCCGCTCGACCACGTCGCGCACGAAGCCACCGGGGATCGCGCCGTCGTTGATGGCGGCGAGGGCGGCCTTGACGGCACCGCAACTGTCATGGCCCAGGACGACGATCAGCGGCACGTCGAGGACCGCCACCGCGAACTCGATGGAGCCCAGCACCGCCGAGTCGATGGCCTGCCCGGCGGTGCGCACCACGAACATGTCGCCCAGACCCTGGTCGAAAATGAGCTCCGCCGCCACCCGGCTGTCGGCGCAGCCGAACACGACCGCGGTGGGCTTTTGACCGCCGGCCAGGCTGGCCCTATGTTCCACACTCTGGCTGGGATGCTGGGGCTTCCCGGCGACGAATCGCTCGTTACCCTCTTTGAGTGCTTTCCACGCGGTTACCGGACTGGTGTTAGGCATGGCTGACATCATGCCGCATCCGCCGGTTAACGGGCGGCCAAATATTTCGGCCGATGAGTTACTCGAGTGGTACGAACGGTCCCGCCGCGACCTGCCCTGGCGCGAACCCGACGTCAGCGCCTGGCAGATCCTGGTCAGCGAGTTCATGCTGCAGCAGACGCCGGTCTCGCGGGTGTTGCCGATCTGGTCGGACTGGGTGCGACGCTGGCCCACCCCGTCGGCGACCGCGGCCGCCAGCGCCGCCGACGTGCTGCGCGCGTGGGGCAAGCTCGGTTATCCCCGACGCGCCAAGCGCCTGCACGAATGCGCGACCGTCATCGCGCGCGACCACGACGACGTGGTGCCCGACGACGTCGACACCCTGCTGACGCTGCCCGGCGTCGGCAGCTACACCGCGCGCGCTATCGCCTGTTTCGCCTACCGGCAACCGGTCCCGGTGGTCGACACCAACGTGCGCCGGGTGGTGGCGCGCGCCGTGCGGGGGCTGGCGGACGGCGGTTCGGCGTCGGCGGTGCGGGACATGGCCGAGGTCTCCGCGCTGCTGCCGAAAAATGGCACCGCCCCGACGTTTTCGGTTGCCCTGATGGAGCTCGGTGCCACGGTGTGCACGGCGCGATCCCCGCGCTGCGGGTTGTGTCCGCTCACCCGGTGCGCGTGGCGGGACACCGGCTACGCCCCGGCGCAGGGTCCGGCGCGGCGGGTGCAGACCTACGCCGGAACCGATCGGCAGGTGCGCGGACGCCTGCTGGATGTGTTGCGCGGCAGCGATTCCCCGGTCACCCGGGCGGCGCTGGACGTGGCGTGGCTGACCGATACCGCCCAGCGCGACCGCGCCCTGTACTCGCTGCTGGCCGACGGCCTGATCGCGCAGACGGCCGACGGCCGGTTCGCCCTTGCGGGCGAAGAGTAGTCGCTGGCGATCAAAGGTCGTTGCCGGCATAGGACTGGTTGAAGCTCTTGTTGGCCAGTGGAAAGTCGGGAACGATGGTGTCGGCCATCGCGACGGGCAGTGCCGGCCAGTTGAACCACGACGGGTCGACGATCTTCGCGCGAGTGATCCGATTGGCGGCGTCGATTTCGACGCGGTGGACGATGGTGCCGCGCCAACCCTCGACGATGCCGATGCCACTGCAGGGCCGAGGATGCGCCGGCACAGACAACGTGTATTCGGTTGGGCCGCGGTGTGATTCGATCAGGTGGCCGGCGAGCTCGGTGGAAGCCGCGAATTCGTCGCGGCGCGCGGTGTAGCGGGCCAGCACGTCGCCCGCGGTGGCGTCGATCTCGGTGACCGGCAGTGCGGCGGTGGGGTGTTCGAGTCGGGCGTCCGTGCGTATGCCGCTCGCGCGCGCGACATAGCCCAGGCACCCGAGCGCGTGAGCGTCTTCTCGATGCAGGACCGCGGTCCCTGCGAACCGGTCATACACCACGGTGTTGTGCAGGGTCAGTTCGGCGACCTCGGCGATGTCGGTGGCGATGCGTCGCAGCGCGTCGGCATCCGGGAGCGCCCGCAGCGCGACCCCGCCCGGCCGCACCGCGCCGCGCAGCAGCCGATGACCGGTGATCGCGTCGTTGAGCCGCAATAGTTGTTCGCGGATGCGTTGCGCGTGCGCGTGCGCGAGTCCGAATCCGACGTCGTTGGCCAGCGCGCCCAGATCGGCGGCGTGGTTGTAGAGCCGTTCCAGTTCGAGCAGCAACGCCCGCAGTCGGTGCACCTCGCCGGAAATCTCCATCCCGAGCGCGTCTTCGATGGCGAGGCAGTGGGCCAGCGCGTGCCCGACGGAGGTGTCACCGCTCACCCGCTCGGCCAAGTCGACCGCGCCGTCGGCCGGCCGACCCTCGAAAAGCTTTTCCATCCCGCGATGGACGAACCACAGCCTGGCCTTCAGGCGGATCACGGTTTCACCGGCGACGGAGAAGCGGAAGTGGCCGGGCTCGATCAACCCCGCGTGCACGGGGCCAACGGGGATCTCGTACACCCCGGGCCCCTCGACCGTGACGAACGGGAAGTGGCCGGTGCCATCAAGTTTGGGTGGGGGTGGCGCCGTGCGACGCATCGGATACCAGTCCTCGGGCCAGTGCGCATGCCGCACCAGGCGACGAGGTTTGGGATGGCCCAGGCACCGGATGCCGTACAGGTCCGCCATTTCGCGCTCGAAGCGGCTGGCCGTGAACGACAGGCCGGCCAGCGATAGCACCGTCGGATCGTCTTTCGGCACTGAGCATTCGAGCTCGACGCGGCGATCCGGCCAACCGGCAAGGAACAGATAGACGATCCGGTAGGCGGCGGAGTCGTCGTGGGCGGCCACCAGGGCCAGTCGAAATCCCTTGCCCAGCAGGTTTTCCGCCGCCTCCGCCAGCCGGTCCTGCGATAGCCGGTGGCGTTGCCATTCGGGCCTCATCGCGGTCCCCCGACGGCGCTCGCCGCAGCGGTGAACAGCTCGGTGAGCGGGCCGGCCGTCACGCCGAGCGCGAGCGATGCGGCGATGCCGACGACCAGGGCGGCCGACACCGTTCGCGGCACGGCGATTTGAGGTGCGCCGGCCGGGCCGCCCAGCAAGATGCGGCCTGCGTTGCGCGCCAGCGCGGCGAAGGCGATCGCAACCAGCAGCATGCCCGCGGCGAGCACCCAAATCAGCCGGGCATCGGCGAGTGACCGGACGATCGCCAGTTCGCTGGCGAACATCGCGAACGGCGGAAGGCCGAGGAGAACGATCACACCGACGGCGATCGACACGCCGATGAGCCGGGAGCGCCGCAACACGGCGGCGATGTCGGCGATCGCGGTCGAGTCGTGCGCCGCCTGCAGCGGACCGCTCGCCAGGAACAGGACCGTCTTGCCGATCCCGTGAGCCAGGACGTGCAGCAGCAGCGCGGTGATGGCCAGCGAGGTCCCGACCGCGGCGGCGATCGCGATCAAACCCATGTTCTCCATCGAGGAGTACGCGAGCATGCGCTTGAGATCCGGTGTCACGGTGAGCATCAGGGCCGCGACCACCAATGTCGCGAGCCCGATGACCAGCAGGCCCGAGCGCATGAAAGCGGGGCCGGTGGCGGCGCCGATGATCGGCTTGAGCCGAATCAGCACCGAGAGGGCCACGGAGAGCAGTACGCCGCTCATCAGCGCGGAAACCGGTGCCGGCGCCTGGCTGTGGGCGTCGGCAAGCCAGGTGTGGAACGGAAACAACCCGGCCTTGGCGCCGTAGCCGATGAGCAGCAGGCCGCCCGCCAGCCGGGCGATGCCGGGGTCGAGCGCGCCGGCGTGTGCGGCCAGGACGTCGAGGTTCAGCGCGGCGGAGGCCGGGGCGCCGGCATGCTCGGCGGCGTAGTAGAGCAGCACGGTGCCGAGGAAGGCGACGGCGATCCCGACCGAGCAGATCACGACATACTTCCAGGTCGCTTCGAGCGCCCTGCGGGTACGGCGGTGCCCGACCAGGAAGGCGGTGATGACCGTGGTCGCCTCGATCGCGATCCAGACGACGCCGATGTTGTTGGCGCACACCGCGACAACCATCGCCGCCAGGAAGCCGGCCGTGAGGGCCCCGTACACCCGTGCGCCGCGCGTGTCGGTGTGGCCGCGTGCGAGTTCGGCGTCGAGGTAGCCGATGCTGGCCCAAGTGGCCAGCGTGGCAACGATTCCGATGACGATCAGCATGGTGACGCTGAGCGCATCGACTCTCAATAACCCGCTCAAGGCGAGCCGGGCGCCGGTTCCGACACGGACCGCAAGCGCCACACCACAGCCGAGTACCGTCACCGCCGCGAGCACGATCAGTGTCGCGGTCGTGCGGCGCCATCCGGCGATCAGGACGGTGACCGCGGCACCTATCGGGGTGAGGATCGCGGCGAGCACTAAGGCGGTCATCAGTCGTGCAGCTCCTGTAATGCGTCCAGGTCTGCACCGCCGAAAGCCTGGGCCAACCTGCCGGTCAGGACGCCGATCACGATGACGGCGAACAACACGTCCAGCGAGGCGCCAAGTTCCACGATCAGCGGCACGCCCGCGGTGAGCAGAAACGCGGTGGCGGCAATCCCGTTGTCCAGCATGAGAAATCCCGCGGCCTGCGATACCGCGTGCCGCCGCGTGACCATGACGAGCAGCGCGATCAGCACGACCGCGGTCGCCGCGGGGACCGCGGAAGTGGTCGCGGCGGGCTGCAGACTCACCAGCGGCCCGGTGGCGGCGAATGCGGCGAGCGTCAGCGCGGCCGTGATGAGCAGTGACGTGGCGGTGTTGATCACCGGGGTGGCCTCCCGGCGCGACCGCGACCCGGCGCCGCCCGCGCGGGCCAGCAGCCGCGGCAGCACCGCAACCCGCAAGGCCAGCACGGCGACTCCTACTCCGATCAACGCACCGTCACCGTCGTACGCCCCGCGCAGCAGGGGGATGGCCGCCAACGCAACGCCCTGCCATGCCAGCAGCCGGATGATGGCGGTGAGGTCGCGCCGCCACACGATCAGCACGGCGGCCAACAGCAGCCCGCCGGCGGCGAGGTCGACCAGTACCGAAAACGTGCTGTACGTCATGTCGCCACCACAAAGAAGTTGGCCGCGACGACCGCGAGCAACGCCAACAAAAACGATCCGGCCAGCAACTCGGGCACTCGGAACAGGCGCAGCTTGGCGACGAACACCTCGACGGTGGCCAGCGACACCGCGAGCACCGCGACCTTGGCCGCCACCGCTGCGAGTCCGATCACGATGCCGGCGCCACCGGGCCGCTCCCCCGCAATACCCCACGGCGCGAACAGGTTTGCCAGCAGCGCCAGGAGCACGGTGAGCCGCATCCCGGCCGCCCACTCGACCAGGGCCAGCTTCGGGCCGGCGTATTCGAGAACCATCGCCTCGTGAACCATCGTCAGCTCGAGATGGGTGGCCGGGTTGTCCACCGGCAGTCGCCCGGTCTCGGCGACGATCACGATCACCAGCGCCGCGAACGCCAGCACCGCGGCCAGCGACACCACCTGCCCGGGGTGGGTGACCGTATGCGCCACCAGCGCACCGAGATTGGCCGAGCCCACCGGCATGGACAGGGCGAAGACCGCCAGCAGGATGGTGGGTTCGACGAGTGCGGCGATGGTGATCTCGCGGCTGGCGCCCATGCCGCCGAACGAGGTGCCGGTGTCGATGCCGGCCAGGGCCAGGGCGACGGTGCCCACGAACAGCAGGCCGACCACGGCGAACAGGTCGGCGCTGGCGTCCAGTGGCGATCCGGTTGCGACCAGCGGCGCGATCGCGGCGATCAGCAATGTCGATCCCGCGATCACCGCGGGTGCGGCCGCGAACACCACCGTCGTCCCGATCGGGGTGATCTGTTGCTTGCCAAGCTGTTTGACGATGTCGCGCCACGGCTGCAGGATTCCGGCGCCGGCGCGGCCCTCCCAACGGGCGCGCACCTGCCGGGTCAGGCCGACCACCAGCGGCGCTCCGGCCATCACGCCGGCGACCTGGACCGCGGCCGCGACGTAGGACAAGCCGTTCATCGTGCCACCACCAGCACGACGAGCACTCCGAGCGCGCCGTAGGCCAGGTACAGGTGCACGCTGCCGGTGTGGGCGCGCCGCACGATATCCGCCGCGGCGGCGACCGCCCGGATCACCGGGGTGTAGCAGCGTTCCTCGATGGCGTCGGTGATGCTGCTGCGGTAGGTGATCTTTTCGGCCAGATACCGCGATTCGGCGGTGTGCGTGACTTCGATGTCGGTGTCGGGACGCAGGACGTCGTCGAACACCCGTTGCAGCGGCTCGGCGAACGACGTTGCGGTGTACTGCATTCGCGCGGTGAGCTCCTCCGCGCCACAAGCCCACAGCGGCAAGGCGGCGGGCGCAGGACGCCGGCTTCGGCGCCAGAGCGTCAGCATCGCCGCGATCACCGTGGCCGTCACGACGCCGATGGCGATCACGCCGGGGGCGATCGACCCCGGCAGGCCGGGCAGCCGCACGACGGCCCCGAGGCTGGTGAATCCGATCGCCCGCGCGGCCGGTAGTGCGGCGACCGCCTGGCACAGCGCGGGTGCCACAACCGCGGGCGCGACCGCCAACATCAGGCAGGCCGCTGCCGCGATTGCCATGGCGACCACCATGGTGCCGGGCGCCTCCCGGGCGTCGGCGGCCCGCTTTGAACGAGGCCGCGCCAAAAACCCGATCCCGAACGCCTTGACCATTGCCGCCACGCCCAGACCCGCGGTGAGCGCGACGGCACCCACCGCCAGCGGCGTGGTCAACGCCAAGACGGCCGAATGTCCTCGGGCCGTGTGGATCAGCGACTGCACCAGCAGCCACTCGCTGACGAATCCCGCGCCGAGAGGCAGCCCGGACGCCCCGAGCGCGGCGACCGCGAACAGCGTCGTCGTCGCCGGCATCCGGCGGGCCAGGCCGCCCAGCCGGTCGAGATCGCGCAGCCCGGTTGCGGCCAACACCGATCCCGCGGCGAGGAAGCCTAGGCATTTGAATGCCGCGTGCGCGACGAGGTGCAGCATGGCGGCGGCGGCGGCGATCGTGGCCGGCCCGCTCGCGCCCGTGGCCGCGAAGAGGGTGGCGGCCCCAAGGGCCAGCGCGATCAGCCCGAGGTTCTCGGTCGTCGAATAGGCAAGCAGCCGTTTGAGATCCGTGGCCACCGAGGCCTGCACCACGCCATAGAGCGCCGACACCCCGCCGACGACCATCAGGGTCAGCCCCCACCAGCGTGGTCCCGGCCCGAGCAGCTGCAAATCGAAGCGGCAAATGCCATAGACCCCGAGGTTGATCATCGCCGCGCTCATCAGCGCCGACACCGGGCTAGGCGCCTCCGGATGGGCTCGCGGCAACCACGCGTGCAACGGCACCAAGCCGGCCTTGGAGCCGAATCCCGCCAGCGTCAACAGAAACACCGCGGTGCCCGCGCCTTGCGGTATGCGGTGCAAGTCGGTGAACCGGTCGGCGCCGCCGGCCGCCGACAACACCATCAGGCCGACCAGGATCGCTACGAAGCCCAACTGGGTCATCACCGCGTACACCAACGCGGCGGAGCGAACCTGCGGGCGGGTGTGGTGCGCCAGCACCAAAACCAGCGACGCGACCGCCATCAACTCCCACGCCAGCAGGAAGGTGGTGACCGACGCCGCCGCGGGCACCAGCAACATCGCCCCGACGAACGCGGGCAACACCGCGAGCGTGACCGGTCCCAGGCGCTCGCGCCGGGCATAGCCGATCGTGTAGAGCCCGACCACGACCGCGACCGCCCCCGTGAGCGCCATGAAGAACCCGCCCAGCGGATCGAGGCCCAACTGGACGCCCGCCAGCGGCAGCAACCAACCGATGCGCACGGCGCGCGCCGAACCGAACATCCCCGCGCCGCCCGCCCAGACCCCACAAACGCCCAGCAGCGAGGTCAGCAAGCCCGCCCAGATGGGGCTGGATCCGTTGCCGCCCAAGGTTTTTGGTTCGGACACCGCTCGGGTTGCCAGCGCCGCGGTCACTTGCCGGTCACCGAACGCAGCGCCGCGACGATCTGGCCTGGTGTCGGCGGGCACCCCGGGATCTCCACGTCCACACCCACCATCTCGCCGACCGCGCCGGCCACCCCGTAGCCGTCGCCGAAGACCCTGCGGTTGACGGCGCAGTCGCCACAGGCGATCACCCGACGCGGCCGCGGCGTGGCCTCGAGCGTGGCGCGCAACGGGCCGGCCATGTTGTGCGTGACGACGCCGGTCACCAGGAGCGCATCCGCATGTCGCGGGGAGGCCACCAGGCGGGCACCGAACCGCTCGGCGTCATAGACCGGCCCGAACGCGCCCGCGATCTCCACCTCGCACCCATTGCACGATCCCGCGTCAACGTGCCGGATCTGAAGTGAGCCACGTACCCCGGCGGGCGGCTCGGTCACCGGTTCCGGCGCGGGTGGCGCGGGTTCGGCGATCCGGCCGACGCGCAGGGCCTTGCTGATCCAGCCCACGGCGCTACCCCGCACCGCCGGCGCGCAGGCCTTCCAGCATCGCCACGCGATCGCTGAGCACCCCGGTGAGAACCTGTCTCTTATACACATC
>NZ_LATC01000013.1:0-69927 GCF_001414075.1 Mycobacterium sp. UM_11
CAGATGTGTATAAGAGACAGGACCCCCAGTACATCACCGTCATCTACCTCGACGACGACCCGCTGACCACGACCGACGCCCTGGCGCCGGCCATCGAAGGGCGCTGGCGGTCAGGCGCGGTACGGCCGGTGTTCGCCGGACCGCTGCGCAGCATGGTGAATTGGGAAGCGTGGCGGTAAACCCCGCGGTCGACTGGCCGCCAGAAAAAGGAGACCTTCCCGAAACGAATGGGTCCTATAGTCCTCGCTGGCAAGGGAGGTGAGATGACGAATCCGTACGCGCTGGCGGCCGCCGGCATCGCGCTGGCCGCCGGTATCTCCGGCTGTTCGGGCAAGGGCAGCCAGCCGGCCGCTGCCCCGAGTTCGAGCCCGGTTTCGGTAACCACGACCGTGATGATCGACGGAAACAAACACACGATGACCGCCGGGGTCGAATGCACCAGTGCGGCGGCGCAGCCGAACGCGTCACCGCCCGAGTCGGGCGACCTCACCACCCGGATCAGCGTGCGCGACGATACGGCGTCGGTGTCCTTGGCCCTCTCGGACGAGAAACCGCCCATGGTCGACGGATTCGCGATCTCGCTCACGCTCGCCAACGGCCAGTACCAACTCCCCTACCAGGCCGCCAGGTCGGCGACCCAGGTGCAAGCGACCAAGGAGGGCAAGAGTTACACGGTGACCGGGACCGGCGAGGCGACCACCCCCGGCCAAAGCGCCACGCGCCCGGTCACTTTCGGGGTGCACGTCACGTGCCCGTGACGGGGCGGTGCTGACGCATGGTTGTTAACCGCGACCCGCTCTGCGATGCTGGCAGCTTGGACATCTTCGCGGAGTGGCAAAGCGACGGCACGGAACTGCGTTGGCGGTCGACGACCGCCGCCAACAATGGGCACGAAGTCGCGGTGTTCAGTCGCCGCTGCGGGACACCGGGCGCCCCCGCCTTGGTGCTCGTGCACGGCTTCCCGACCTCGAGCATCGACTATCACGGCCTGGTGGGCGATTTGGGCTTTGAATTCGACATCTACCTGCTCGACTTCCCCGGCTACGGCCTCTCCGACAAACCGCCTGAGCCCTACGTGTATTCGCTCTACGACGACGCGCGCCTGCTCGTCTACGCCATCACCCAGGTGTGGAATCTGTCCGAGTTCCGCATGCTCACCCACGACCGCGGCAGCAGCGTCGGCATGATCGCGCTGGAGCTGCTGGCGGCGCTGGATCCGCCATCCCTACCCCTCGACCTCATCCTGACCAACGCCAACATCTATCTACCGCTGTCCAATCTCACGGTCTTTCAGACCGCTCTGCTCGACTCCGCGACGGGTCGGCCCACCGCCGCCGCGACGACACCGGAGATGCTGGCGGCCGGCCTGGGAGCCAGCACCTTCATGCCGCGCCGAACGCTGGACGACCCGGAGATCGCCGCGTTGGCGAAATGCTTCGCCCACAACGACGGCATCCGCGTCCTGCCGGACACCATCCAATACCTGCACGAGCGGGCGGCGGACGAAACCGGTTGGCTGGAAGCGCTTTCCAAGAGCCCGGTCAACACCACGGTGGTGTGGGGGCTGCACGACAATGTCTCGCCGCTGCGCGTGCCCAACCACGTCTGGCAGACGTACCTGAAGAACAAGCCCGGCCGCAACCGCTACTGGGTTATTCCCGGGGCCGACCATTACCTGCAATGCGACGCGCCCGACCAGCTGGCTCAGATCGTTCGGCTGACGGCCCAGGGCGACGACATCCCGCTGCAGACCCTCGGCAATGCGCCCGACGGCGCGGTGTTGGTGGACGTAAGCGCTTCCTAGCTTTGCGCCGAACGTCACGCTGGCGTGACGCTCGACACCCCGCGTCACGCTGGCGTGACGCTCGACGGGCAGTGCAAGGCCGTCAGCCCGTGACGACCGGTAACCGCGCCCAGCCGCGCACGCTGGCGGTGTGTGCCCGGTGGGCGTTGGCGTAGTCGACCTCCCAGTCGGGCCAGCGCTTGAGCACCTCTTCGAGCGCCACCCGGCCCTCCATCCGGGCCAGCGCCGAGCCGAGACAGAAGTGCAGGCCCTGCCCGAAGCTCAGATGGCCGCCCTGGCGGTGAATGTCGTAACGGTCGGGATCGTCGAAGTGACGATCGTCGCGGTTGGCAGAACCGTTGAGCAGCAACATGTATGAGCCCTCCGGCACCACCCGGCCGTAGAGTTCGGCGTCCTGGGCGACGTAGCGGGCCTGCACCGGCGACGGCGGCTCGTAACGCAGCGTCTCCTCGACCGCGCCGGGAATCAGGGACGGGTCGGCGACAAGCTCTCGCCGCTGATCCGGATGATCCGACAGCAATTGCCCCATGTAACCGATCAGCCGGGCGGTGGTCTCGTTTCCGGCGCCGGCGATCATCGCGGTGTAGGCCAGCACCTCGGTCCGCGACAACGGCCGCCGGGTGCCGTCGGGTTCCTCGATCTCGGCCCGCAGCAGATCCGTCATCAGGTCGTCGGACGGGTGATCGGCCCGCCATTCGATGTACTCCGCGAACACGACGATGCTCTCCTCGAACAGCTTCGCGTTGACCGCGGCGGGGTCGCGCTCGTCGGACAACTCGATGTAAGCGCCGCCGCGATCGCGAATCTTGGCCTGATCTTCCTCGGGTATGCCCAGCAGGTAACCGATGGTCCGCATCGGCATCATCGCCCCGAGGTCGGCGATGAAATCGAAGCCGCCCGCACCGACCAGCGGATCGAGCTCCCGCACGCAGAAGCCGCGCACCAGGTCCTCCACCGCCAACATGCGCCGCGGCGTGAAGACCCGGGACAGCAGCCTGCGGTGCAGGTCGTGCAGCGGTGGGTCCTCAAACAGCAGAATGCCCGGTGGCACTTCGATATTCGCGAACAAGATGTCGGCCGTGGTCCCCCGCCCAGACCGGTAGGTCTGCCAGTTCGGCAGTTCGCGGGCCACGTCCTCGTACCGGCTCAGCGCGTAGAAGTTGTACTTCTCGTTGTAGTACAGCGGCGCCTCGTCGCGCATGCGCTTCCACACCGGGTACGGGTCGTCGTCGATGTCGGAGTCGAACGGGTCGTAGTACAGGTCGACCGCGCTGGTTCCTGGCATGGTTGATCTCCCTTAGTCGTTGCGGTGCAGGAAGCCGTGCAAGATCGCCTGGACCAATTCGGACACGATCACTTCTCTCGACGGCGGCTTGGCGCCGAAGTAGGTGGAACGCAACGCGGCCATGCCGGCGATCATCGCCACCGTCGAGTAGGCCGGCAGGTCCGGATGTTCCGACCGCAGACCGCGCAGGTTGATGCCCTCGGCGCTGATCTGACCGAGCACCGTGAAAGCCCGTCGAACTTCGGGGATGCCGGCGTCGGCCGCCTCCTCGTCGCTCAGGGCTTCCGATGCCATCAGCGTCAACAACAGGCCCCGGTGTTCGACCAACACGTCGTAGAGCCGACCGACGAAAAGCCCGGCCAGTTCCTCCTCGTCCGTCTCTTCGGGGATGACGGATTGCCACGTCCGGCCGAATTCGTCGACGAAGCTGGTGAACGGTAGGACCAGCGCCTCGCGAAAGAGCGCGGCCTTCGAGCCGAAGTGCCGGAACAGCAGGTGTTCCGTAACGCCGGCGGCCTGGGTGATTTCCCGGGTCGTCGTGCTCCGATAGTCCTGGCGCGCAAAGAGTATCCGGGCGGCGTCGAGCAGAAGCTGGCGCGGAGCGCCGCGCGGTCGGCGATTCGCCGGGGCCGGCGCGTCTGCCGCGCCACGTTTCGTGGTGGGTGGCCGCTGGGGCACAGGTTCGCTCCTCGCCGGACGGTTGACTGCCTTTAGGATAGTGTGCACTATCTAATG
Source organism: Mycobacterium sp. UM_11 (assembly GCF_001414075.1). Taxonomy (NCBI): domain Bacteria; kingdom Bacillati; phylum Actinomycetota; class Actinomycetes; order Mycobacteriales; family Mycobacteriaceae; genus Mycobacterium; species Mycobacterium sp. UM_11. Next base: position 3,825 of record NZ_LATC01000013.1, read on the forward strand.
CGTCGAGGTGGTATCGGAAGGGGTGCGGCCGTGGGCGCTGTCATCATGCTGGGCACGTTGTTCGGGCTGGTCGTTCTGATATTCGGCCTGGTGCTGCGCCTTGACCCGCAGGCGCGCCGGACCGCGGGTACCGACCAGTGAGTTCCCAGATGACCCCCGTGATGCAGGCGGCCAGCGACTTCGCGCTGATCGGGGGCATCGGGTTCACCGCCCTCGGTGTGTACCTCAGTGTCCGCCGGCGCCGGCTACACCCACTTCTGCTGCTGTGCATCTCGGCGATGTCCTTCTCGTGGATCGAGGCCCCCTACGACTGGGCGATGTACGCGCAGTTTCCGCCGGCCATTCCCCGGATGCCCTCGTGGTGGCCGCTGAACGTCACGTGGGGCGGGCTGCCCCTGTTCGTTCCCGTCGGCTACATCTCCTACTTCGTGCTGCCGGCCGTGACCGGCACCGCCCTCGGACGATGGCTGAGCGCGCGGTTCGGCTGGCGCAGGCCCCCAACGTTGTTGGTGGTCGGTCTCATCGTCGGCTTCTGCTGGGCGCTCTTTTTCAACGGGTTCCTGGGCGCCAAGCTCGGGGTGTTCTATTACGGCCGGGTGATTCCGGGGCTGGCGATCCGCGAGGGAACCGTGCATCAATACCCGCTCTACGACTCCCTCGCGATGGCCATCCAGATGATGGTCTTCACCTACCTGTTGGGCCGCACCGACGCGCAGGGACGAAACGTCATCGAGATGTGGGCCGAGAACAGGTCGAAGAGCCGCCTCGGCGCGTCGCTACTGTCCGTCGCCGCGGTGATCGTCGTCGGAAACGTCCTCTATGGCGCGGTTTTCGCGCCCCACCTGGCGACGAAGCTCGGCGGCTGGGTCACCGCGGGGCCGACGGAACAACTGTTCTCGGGCGTGCCGAACCAACCGCCATAACAGCCGCGCCCAACGTGGAGTTGTTGGGCGAAAATGGGCAAAGTCGCCTCAACAACTCGACGTTCGGCGCGTGTGCGTCCAACCTCACCCGAGAGCCTCGGGCAGCACGACCTCGCCCACGCGCTTGAGATACGGCCACGCGACATCGGGCGGCAGGCCGCCGCACAGCGGGGACAGGTTGAGCACCTGGCCGGCGCGGACCCGCGAAATGGCTTCCGGCACAGAGATAATGATGTGGGAAGTCGGCGCGGCGCGCAGCTCGTCGACGGTGTTCACGTGCGAGAAGCCGGCCGTCGTCTCGTCCCCGGGGTTCCACGCGGCGTAGGTCCGCACGTCGTGCAGCAGGTGCTCGCCGATCTCCTTCCACGCCTGATCCACGTCGTCGGCGACGAACACGACCGAGGGCGTGTCGCGGCTGGGAAACATCGTGGGCCCGGGCTGATGGCCGTGCTCGCGGCAGGCTTCCTCGTAGGCCTGCTGCATGCCCGGCGCGTTGGCGTTGCCCAGCATGCCCAGGCCATACCGGCCGGCGCGACGAGCCGCGGCGACCGTTCCGCCACCCCACATCAGCGCCGGCCCGCCCGGCGTCAGCGGGCGGGGCGTCACGGTGATCCGCCGCCCGTCCTGGACGACGGTCTCGCCGGCAAGCAGTCGCCGCAACAGCGCCAATTTCTCGTCGCAGAGGCGGCCACGGGTCTTCATCGGCACGCCGAAGTGCTCGAATTCCTCCGGCCGGTAGCCCAGGGCCAGGATGTACGAAGCCCGCCCGCGGCTCAGGATGTCCAGCACCGCCATGTCCTCGGCGAGACGCACGGTTTCGTAGAACGGCAGGATCAGAATCAGGCTCAGCGCCAGCCGCTGGGTCCGCGCGGCCACTGCTGAAGCCAGCAATAGCGGCGAGGGCAGATAGCCGTCCTCCGACCCGTGGTGCTCACACAGGACGGCGGCCAAACCACCGTGTTCTTCGGCCCATGCGCACATTTCGGGCACGGCTGCGTACAGATCGGTTGGGGGGGCGGCCCATTCGGGATCGCGCATGTCGAAGCGAAGTGTGTACACGGCAGACTCCTAGCCAGGCTATTCGTTCGACGTACGTTACACGTTTAGTCGAAGGCGTAAAGAGGCAGAGTCGTCGGGATGTCCAGAGAACTCAGCAGGCCCGTGGGCGCGTCGACGACGTACGGGATCGCGTTCACCACCCGCATGGCCGTCGACGCCATCGCGGCGCGGCCGGCACCGTGGCCCTCGGCCGCGCCGAGCGTCATGACGCAATGGATGTCGGGGTCGCCCTCGATGTCCACCCGATAGGTCGCGTCGAACTCCGATGTCGGCCAGCCGGGCGCGACATCGCGGGCCATCCGGATCACGTGCTCGATCACGATGGCCTCGCGGCCGTTGACCACACCCGCGGCCCGGGTTCGCACGGCACCGCAGGTGCCCGCCTTGATGGTGCCGAACGCCACCTCGATGTCGCGGTCGGCCAACTCGCGGTCCAGCGAACCGCGCACCAGCTCCACCTCGACACCCAGGCCGTTGGCCATCAGGAATATCGGTGCCTTCCAAGCCATCTCGATGAATCCGGGTGTCTTCAGCATGGGCTCGAAATCCAAGGGGCGACCGAATCCCATCCCGTCCATCATCACGTCGGCCACCGGGTAGTGGTCGTTGAGCGCGACCTCACTGGCCGTGATGGTGCGGATGCTCTTGGACTGCGTCGTCATCAGCAGGGCGAGCTGATCGGAGGCGAAACCCGGGAAGATGCCCGAGACGTAGAACGACGCGCCGCCGGCCTGGCGGCCGCCTCGAGCTGGTCGCGCCAGTCCGGGGCGAAATACGCCGGCGGGTAGACGAGGCTCGTCGACGATGTCGACACCACGTTGACGCCGGCCCGCAGCAGCCGCAGGTAGTCGGGCACTGCGGCCCCGTCGCGTTCGGGCCCGCTCGCCGCGTACACCACGCAGTCGGGCGCCAGGGAGATCAGCGCATCGGCGTCGTTGGTGGCCGTCACGCCCAGGGGCTTGCCGCCGGCCAACTCGCCGGCGTCCTTGCCGACCTTGTCCGCCGAATGCACCCAGACCCCAACGAGTTCCAGGTCGGGACGACGGGCGATGGCGTCGATCGCGATCGCCCCAACACCGCCGGTCGACCACACGACGGTACGGATGGGCACCGGCGTTCTCATATGGCCCGCGCGGCCGCCGCCGCCCGCTCGAGGTAGGGCCACGCGACATCGGGCGCGAGGCCGCCGCACAGCGGGTGCAGCGGCAGCGGCCGGCCGCCGCGGACGTACTCGGTCGCCTCATCGCAGGTCATGATGCGGTAGGGGCCGCCCTCGTTGCGCAAATCCGACACGCTCTCGGCGCGGGTGATGCTGGCAACGGAATCGTCGTGGGGCCGGTATGACGCCGCCGTCACCGCGTCGTGCAGCAGGTGGGGCCCGAGCACGTCCCAGGCCTCCTCGACGCCCCGCTCGTGTTCGGCGACGAATACCGCAGTCGGCACCCCCGGAGCGGGAAACTGGACGAATCCGGGTTCATGCCCGTGTGCGCGGCACTGCTCTTCGTAGAACTCGATCAGGCCGGGCCACTCCGTCTGGGACACAAACCCCAGGCCGTAACGCCCGGCCCGGCGGGCGGCGGCCTTGCTGCCGCCGGCGATCAGCATCACCGGCCCCGAGTCAGAACCGGACGGCGGCGTGACCCGCACTGTGCGCCCGCGATATTCGACGGGTTCGCCGCGAACGAGTGGCCCGAGAACGGCCAGGATTTCATCGGCCGCGCGACCGCGGGTGGCCATGTCGATGCCGAAGTGGTCGTACTCCTCGTGTCGATGTCCGACACCGAACGCGTACGACACTCTTCCCCGGCTGATCAGGTCGAGTACGCACATCTCCTCGGCGAGCCGAACCGGATCGCGTAGCGGAATCGTCACCGCGGCAAGCAGGATCGCCAACGTGTGCGTCCTGGCGGCGATCGCCGAGGCCAGCATCAGCGGCGACGGCAAATGGCCGTCGTCGGCCCCGTGATGCTCGGACAACACCGCCAACACTGCGCCGCGGGTTTCGCCCCACGCGCACATGTCGATTGCCGCGGCGTACAGCTCCGCGGCGGCCCCGGACCACCGCGGAACCCGCATGTCGAATCTCAACGTAAACATCGGCGCCCCCCCGGTTCGCCTCTGAACACGCAGTCTAACGCCCGCATGGCTGCAAGTTAACCTAAAATTTGTTCGATAAGATAGTGCGCGCTTTCTTAAATCCTTGACCGAGGGGTATCGCGGCGGTAGCTTCAAATCGGAATCGGATACCAGCCGCCCCTGTCCGTGTCGTACGGGCAACGGCCGCAACAGTTTTCATCACGCTGGCGACGCGCGCACACCTGAGGAGGACGAGATGACGGCTCACCGGGTGGTGGTGTGGGCGACGGGTGGCATCGGGTCGATCGCCATCCGTACCATCGCGCGTCGCCCGGATCTGGACCTGGTCGGCGTGTGGGTGCACTCGCCGGAGAAGGACGGCAAGGACGCCGGCGAGCTCGCGAACGGCGAGCCGATCGGCATCACGGCCACCACCGACGCCGACGCGCTGATCGCGCTGAAACCCGATTGCGTCATCTACGCCGCCAGCGGCCCGGAGCGCGACGCGCTGGCCATCCCGGATTACGTCAGGCTGCTCGAGTCCGGCATCAACGTCGTCACGACCAGCACCACCCGCCTGGTCAACCCGCACGCCTACGAACCCGCCGAGTGGCGCGACCAGCTGGTCGCCGCGGCCAAGCAGGGCCAGGTGTCGTTGTACGCGTCGGGGATCGAGCCGGGGTTCGCCGCCGATTACCTGCCGCTGGTGTTGTCCACCCAGTCATCGTCCATCGAGAAGATTCACGCGTTCGAGATCGGCCTGTACGACGACTACGGCGTCCCCGACATCATGAGCGACGCGCTGGGTTTCGGTCGACCGCTCGACTACCAGCCCTGGATCGGCTTCCCGGGTGCGATCGCGGGCGAATGGCAGGGCCAGATCCGGTTGGTCGCCGACGCCCTCGGCGTCGAGGTGCAGGAGGTCCGCGAGTATTTCGACCGCGCGGTGACGAACCGGACGCTGGAGGTCGCTATGGGCACCGTCGAGGCGGGCACCTGCGGTGCGCTGCGCATGCGGGCGATCGGTGTGGTCGACGGCCGGGAAGCCATCGTCATCGAGCACGTCACCCGGCTCGCCCACGACGTCGCGCCGGATTGGCCGACCGGGATCGGCGACCTGTCCTACCGCGTCATGATCAGCGGTGACCCCGACATCGACTGCACGCTGGCGGCGACGCTCAAGGATCCGCACAAAGCCGGGGTGGGGGGCATGACCTCCGGTGCCGGCGCGATGGTGGCCACCGCGATGCGCGTCGTCAACGCCGTGCCGTATGTCGTTGCGGCAGAACCGGGATTGCTCAGTTCGGTGGACCTGCCGTTGACCATCCCGAAGCACGCGTTCGCCACTTAGTCTGCAGGGGTGACGTCTAACCCCCTCGAGGAGCTCACGCTGCAGCAACTGCGGCAACGCACCAGCATGAAATGGCGCGCGCATCCGCCCGACGTCCTGCCGATGTGGGTCGCGGAGATGGACGTGTTGCTGGCCCCGACGGTGGCCGAGGCGCTGCGGACCGCCATCGACAACGGCGACACCGGGTATCCGTGTGGCACCGCGTTGGCCGAGGCGGTCGGTCAATTCGCGTCCGAGCGCTGGCAATGGCATGACCTACCGGTGGGCCACACCGCGATCGTGCCGGACGTCATGCTCGGCGCCGTCGAGTTGCTGCGTCTGGTCACCGATCGGGGTGACGCCGTCGTCGTCAACCCGCCGGTGTACGCCCCGTTCTACGCGTTCGTCGCGCACGACGGCCGTCAGATCGTCGAAGCACCGCTGGGCGCCGAAGGCCGAATTGATTTGGACGCCTTGGCAGAAGCCTTCGCTGGCGCCGGCGCACGGGGAGGGAACGTCGCGTACCTGTTGTGCAACCCCCACAACCCCACCGGAGCCGTGCACACGGCCGACGAGCTCGGCGCCGTCGCCGAGCTCGCCCGCCGGTTCGGCGTCCGGGTGGTGTCGGACGAAATTCACGGGCCCGTCGTCTTGGACGGGGCGCGTTTCACGCCATACCTGACCGTGCCCGGCGCGGAGAACGCGTTCGCCCTGACGTCCGCCTCCAAGGCCTGGAGCCTGTCGGGGCTGAAGGCGGCGCTGGCCATCGCCGGCCCCGAGGCGGTCGCGGACCTGAACCGGATGCCCGAAGAGGTCAGCCATGGGCCGAGCCACTTCGGCATCATCGCCCACGCCGAGGCGTTCCGAACCGGTGGCGATTGGCTCGACGCATTGCTGCGCGGCCTGGATCAGAACCGGACGCTCCTCGGTGAGCTGATCGCCGAGCACCTACCTGGCGTGAAATACCAATGGCCGCAAGGGACTTACCTGGCTTGGCTGGATTGCCGCGAGCTCGGATTCGCCGAGGAGGCCGCCGCGGGCCTGGCGGTGGTCGCCGACCTGTCCGGACCCGCCCGGTGGTTTCTCGACCACGCCCGGGTGGCGCTCAGCTCCGGCCACGTCTTCGGCACCGGGGGCGCGGGTCACGTCCGGCTGAACTTCGCGACCTCGCGGGCCATCCTCACCGAGGCCGTGTCCCGGATGGGCCGCGCGCTGGCCACTACCCGCGACGCGGGCTAGGCCGGGATCTCCTCCGCGCCGCGGCCCAGGTTGCGGAAACCCGCCGCGGGCTCCTTGAAGCCGAGGACGAACGGCAGCGAGCTCAATTCCAGCTTGAACGTCGACCCGAGGCGGCGAAGGAAGCCGGACTCGGGTTGAACTACCGAGACCTCCGAGGTCGCGAGATCGAGATAGTGCGTCGGCGTCTCGCCGATGTCGTCGAAGATGTGGATCAGCGGCTTGCACTGCGAGCGCACCGACTCGTCGAGGCACGCCGCGACCGGCTCGGTCATCAGCACGTATTCGACCACTGGCACCGTGTTTTTCAGCATTCGGTGCACCAGGATGACGTCGAAGCCCGCGAGCTCCACGTGTCGCTTAACCCGCTGCTCGGCCACCTCACCCTGATGGACGACGAACTTCACCGAAAGGCTGTCCAATTGCGCGCAACTCGCGCACTCGCAGGCCAGGTCCTTCTTGAAGCGTTCACGGCGCGCGATGAAAGCCTCCCGCATCCGGGACAGCCGGTCGCACACCAGCACTTTGGGGTCGCCGTCGGGCGCCCAGAAGAACGCGGCGTCACCCTCCAGCTTCGCGAGCTTGAGACCCCTACCGGCGTCGATCACCGACTCCAGTAGGCCCGCCACCGTCAATTGCGCGTGGGCCAAGTGGGTACGGTTCCACTGCATGTAGTGGGTGTAGCCGCTGATGTCGGCAATGATCAGGACGGCACGCCGAATCGCCATGAACAAGCGAGTTTAATGTCCACCAGACGTCTAGCTCAATGAAATTCCCCACTAGACGAACTCGCGTTGTCGAGAGAGGCTAACTCAAGGCGCCCGCCCACCGGAGGAGCTGAATATGCATGTGCTACGAACCCCGGACTCCCGATTCGAAAATTTGGAGGGCTATCCGTTCGTAGCGAACTACGTTGACGTGGCGGCAAGTGACACCCAACCGCTACGCATGCACTTCCTCGACGAGGGCCCTTCCGACGGACCACCGATCGTGCTGCTGCACGGCGAGCCCACCTGGAGCTACCTCTACCGGACGATGATCCCGCCCTTGACGGACGGCGGGAACCGCGTGCTCGCGCCCGACCTGATCGGCTTCGGCCGCTCGGACAAGCCCAGCCGGGTCGAGGATTACACCTACCAGCGCCACGTCGAATGGGTGACCTCCTGGTTCGAGCGGCTCAACCTCAAGGACGTGACCCTGTTCGTGCAGGACTGGGGATCGCTGATCGGGCTGCGCATCGCCGCCGAGCAGGGTGACCGCGTCGCGCGACTCGTGGTGGCGAATGGATTCCTGCCCACCGCGGAGCGGGCCACCCCGCCCGCCTTCTACGCGTGGCGGGCGTTCGCGCGCTACTCCCCCGTGCTGCCCGCCGGCCGCATCGTCTCCGTGGGAACCGTCCGCCGGGTTTCCGCCCGGGTGCGGGCCGGCTATGACGCGCCGTTTCCCGACAAGACGTACCAGGCCGGCGCCCGCGCCTTCCCGCAACTGGTGCCGACCTCACCGGACGATCCGGCGGTGCCGGCCAACCGGGCGGCCTGGAAGGCCCTGGGGCAATGGGAAAAGCCCATGCTTGCCATCTTCGGGGCGCGCGACCCCATCCTCGGGCAAGCGGACCGCCCGCTGATCAAGCACATCCCCGGCGCCGCGGGCCAGCCGCACGCGCGCATCCACGCCAGTCACTTCATCCAGGAAGACGCCGGACCCGAACTGGCCGAACGCATTCTGTCCTGGCAGCAGGCGCTGCGCTGACCGTATGGCGCGCCCCCCGGCCTCGTCAATACCGGCTTCTCGCAACATGTCTCGGTGTAATGCCGGACGTCGTGGCCCCTCGCGGCATGGCCCAAACCCGCTGCGCCGGTGACGAATCCACCGCCCGCCGCCAGGCGCCGCGGCGGCCCGGCGCTCACTGAGATCCTCTTGCGCCCGAAATCGATTGTGGTATAAGCGCTCTCAGCGCGTGACCGCCAGTACAGCCTCGGCCAACTCGGGACGGCAGACCACCAAGTCCGGCAGCTTTGGATCGGGCTGGTTGTAAGCCAGCCCCGAGCCGTCGATGCGCGAGGTGTGCAGGCCCGCGGCCCGGGCCACGGCCACCGGGGCGGCCGAGTCCCATTCGAATTGGCCGCCGGCGTGCACGTACACATCGGACAATCCCTGGACGAGCGAAGCCACCTTGGCCCCCGCCGAACCCATTTCCACCAGCACGCCGTCCAGGGCGTCGCGGACGCTCAGCGCGATGGCGGGCGGGCGGGTGCGCGACACCACGATGCGCGGCTTGCCGGGGGCGGCGGGCGGCGTGGCGACGTCGGGGGTGGCGAGGGTGATGCCCTGCGCAGGCAGCGCCACCGCCCCGGCCACCAGCTCACCGGCGTCCCACAGCGCGACGTGCACCGCCCAGTCGTCGCGCCCGAGCTCGGAGAATTCCCGCGTCCCGTCCAGCGGGTCCACGATCCACACCCGGTCCGCACGCAGCCGGACCGGATTGTCGACACCCTCCTCGGACAGCACCGCGTCGTCGGGGCGCTCGTCGGCCAGCGCTCCCATCAAGAAGTCATGGGATCGCTTGTCCCCCGCGGCTTTCCGCTCACTCGCTTCGGCGTCGGCGAACTCATCGCGGACCGTGAGCAGCAGCCGCCCGGCCTCGGTGGCCAGCCGCGCGGCCAGGTCGTGGTCATCCGTCAGCTGCAACGCCATCACATTCCTTAAGTTGGCAGTGTTGACCAACTTTACCCTGCCAACTCGATGCCTGCGGGCACCGCCCCGAACGGAGGGGTTCGGCCGTAATCTGGTGAACGTGAGCGGGGGAAACGTTCCTTCATTGAGCCGGTTGCGAAGCATTCCACGGGGGCGACTGATCGTCATCGGCGTTGTCTCGGCGGTAGCGCTGGCCGGTGTGCTGGCCTTCGTGGTGCTGAAGCTGACGCAGGGCAACCAAACCGCCGGGCGGCCGACCACCCAGCCCGCGCCCCCGCAGAGCTTCGCCATCCCGGGCTGTTACAACCTGTCGGTTCCGCCGGTCGAGCGTCCCAAACGCCTCAACGTCCTGGGGTGCGCGAGCGTCGCCGTTGCGCTGCAAGACATGTCGTGGAGCTCGTGGGGCCCGCAGGGCGCGGATGGGACCGGCACGGCGGTATTCAAGGTCTGCGACCCGAACTGCGCGGCCGGGTATCAGCTCACCGAGCCGGTCGTCGTGCATGCCTGGAATCCACAGCCGCCGCGGCGCGAGGCCATCTGCCAGGTCGGCCTGAACATCTTCGCCGACATGATCCTGGCGTTCCCCAAGGGCGTCCCGCCACCGACCGTGCAGAAGATGAACACCCAATACAACGGGCAGCCGGCGGTGCACTTCGCCAATTACTCGAGCGGGGACACCCGCGGCACCCAGTTCATCGGCTACACGTACTGCAACTAGCGGCTACAGCTTGGTGGCGGCGACCCGCTTCGCGCGGCTTCACCGCCCTCGCGATCGCCGCTAAACCTCGATCACTACGGCGCCGCCCTGGCCACCACCGGCGCACATGGCCGCGACGCCGATGCCGCCGCCCCTGCGGGCCAGTTCGTAGGCCAGCGTGGTCACCATGCGCGCACCCGAGGCCGCGATGGGGTGCCCGAGGCTGCAACCGCTACCGGAGAAGTTCACCTTCTCCTCGTCGATGCCGTACTCCCGGCACGCCGCGATCGGCACGGACGCGAACGCCTCGTTGATCTCCCACAGCGCCACGTCGTCGACCGACAGGCCGGCGCGCTGCAGCACCTTGCCGATGACCTTGACGGCGCCCAGGCCGGTGTCCCGCGGGGCGACGCCCGCGGCGGCCCACGCCCGGACGGTGCCCATCACGTTCAGGTTCTCGGCGGCGGCGTACTCGCGGTCGACGAGGGCAACCGCCGCCGCGGCGTCGTTGGTGCCGCTGCTGTTGCCGGCGGTGATCGAGAACCCCTCGATCTCCGGGTGCAGCACCTTGAGCGCGGCGAGCTTCTCCACGGTGGTGTCCCGGCGGGGGTGTTCGTCGACGGAGAACTCGGTGACCGAACCGTCGAACTGGGTGACCTTCAGCGGGACGATCTCGTCGACGAACTTGCCCGCGTCCATGGCCGCGATGGCGCGCTGATGTGACCGGGCGGCCCAGGCGTCCATTTCTTCGCGACTGATGCCCACCGCCTGGGCGGTGTTCCAGCCCACGGTGATCGACATGTCCTTGGCGGGCGCGTCCGGCGTCTCGACGTGAGTCGGCGGCATCCAGCGTTCCTCGAACTTGAGCTCCGGGCCGGGGATGCGCCAGTTGGTCAGCGGCGTCATCGACAGCGACTGCACGCCGCCGGCGATGAGCACGCGCTCCATCCCGGAGCCGATCTGGGCCGCGGCGTTGCCGATGGCGGTCAGGCTGCCCGCGCAGTGCCGGTTCACCGACTGCCCGGGAATGTCCTCCATGCCGGTCGCGGTGGCCGCATACCGCGCCAAATCGCCGCCGCCGTAGTGGGATTCGGCGAAGATGATGTCGTCGATCTCGGACGGGTCGACGCCGGACCTGCGAACGACCTCCGGAAGCACGGTGGTGATCAGCGTCTCGGGCGGCGTGTTGACGAGCGTGCCCTTGAAGGAGCGGCCGATCGCCGTCCGAACCGCTCCGACAATGACGGGTGTGGCCATGCTTTTCATCCTCGAACTGTCGTGGGCGTGAAAGATATGTCGCGCCGAGTTTACACTAATCGCCTCGAGCGTAACGCCGCGGCTCCCGATCGGCGGGCCCGCGACTGCGGCGTTACGCTCGCGCGATGAGCACCACACCCCTCGCAAAACCCGACACCACCCAGACCGCCGCGTACCGGGTCGCGGCGATGCTCCTCGGCGTGGGCACGCTGCACTTCGTGGCGCCCAAGCCGTTCGACACGATCGTCCCCGCCGAGCTACCGGGCAGCGCCCGGTTCTACACCTACGCCTCCGGGGTGGCCGAGATCGGCGTCGGCGCGGCGCTGGTCCCCCGACGCACCCGCCGATTGGCCGCGCTGGCGGCGGCTGCGTTGTTCATTGGGGTGTTTCCCGCGAACGTCAACATGTGCCGGTTGTGGTGGAACAAACCCTGGCCCATGCGGATCGCTGCCTTCGCCCGGCTGCCGCTGCAAATACCGATGATCACCACCGCGCTGAAGATCAGCCGCAACAGCTGAGCGTCACACTAGTGACGGGGGTCAGTGCGGTTCAGCCGCAAAACCCTTGTGCGGCACTCGAACTCACGCCTCGACGTCGACCGAACGGCCGAGGAACGCCATGAGTCGGGCGGTCGGCGTCGCATCGCCCGGCGCGGGTTGGGCCGGCCCGAAGCCCGCTGGTCGCCGCAACAGGTGCTCCGGGACCGACTCCACCAGCCCGCGGCACAGTTCCAGCAGGTCCCCGGGCAGCTCGATCAGTCGGCCCTGGGAACGATGAATGTCCCAAGCGTGCATGGCCAGGTCCGACACCGGATAGGTCAGCGCTCGGCGCAGCGGGACTTCACCTTCTGGGGATCTCCGCGGTCCGTCGAATTCGGCGGCCGGCAACGCCGCGGCCAGCCGCCCTGCCAGCTCGCGCAGCCGCTCCGCCGGGTTGTCGCACATCCAGTCGGAAGGCTGCGACGGCCGGTCCCAGAGCTCGCCGTCTTCAACCAGGGTCACGACTTTCGCGGCGCTGCCGGTGACATGCCCGACCAGCTCGCGCACGCTCCAACCTTCGAGGTTGGACGGCTGGTCCCAGTGCTCCGGTGAGACCTGGTCGACGGCCTCGATGAGCAGATCGATCGCCTCGGTGGCCAGCACGCCGATCCGGGCGTTCGTGTCGTTCATGGCGTGCATCCCCTCGAAACGCCGTGTCGCGTACCGTCCAGAAGTCTAGGGTCGCAACGCCGGATACACAGGAGGTCCGCTTGGGCAAAACGGATATCGCGGCGGTCTTGGCGGTTGCATCCGCCCTGATGGTGGGTATCGGAGACGTCATCCAGCAGCGATCCGCCCAAGAGGTCACCGACAAGCCTGTTGGCACCGTCGCCCTGTTTCGCCGGCTACTGCGCGATCGGCAGTGGTGGACGGGCAGCCTGGTGGCCGGCGCCGGTTTCGGGTTCCAGGCCGCCGCGCTGGGGATGGGTTCCGTCGTGCTCGTTCAGGCGCTGCTGGTGACGTCGTTGCTGTTCGCGCTGCTCATCAGCGCGCGGATCAACCATCGGAGAATCACTGCGCGACAAGCGGTCTGGGCCGTCCTGCTGGCCGCGGCGGTCGCGGTGGTGGTGACGGTCGGCGACCCGCAGGAGGGCACTCCGCGAGGGTCTCCGCATACCTGGACCATCGTGGCGCTGGTCATGGGCCCGGCGCTGATCCTGTGCGTGGTCGGCGCGCGCCTGTTCCCCGGTGCGGTCGGCGCGATGCTGCTGGGTTTGATGTCCGGCTCGCTGTGGGGGTTGTTCTCCGTGTTGACCAAGGGTGTGGTCGACCAGCTCGACCGCGGCATCCCGGCCCTGCTGCGCACACCCGAGGTGTACGTGTGGGCGGTCGTCGCGATCGCGGCCACCGCCTGGGAACAATCGGCGTTTCGGGCGGGCCCGCTCACCGCGTCGCTGCCGGCGACGACCGTCGCCGAGCCCGTCGTCGGATCGGTGCTCGGTGTCACCGTGCTCGGTGAGACGCTGCGCACCAACGACATCGGCATGGTGGCACTGGTCCTCTCGGTCGTGGTGATGGCGGCGGCGACGGTGGCGCTCACCCGCAGCCAGGCCGCGTCCACCCCGCCGGCGGACGAAAAACCCGCGGTATCAGCTTGATCGGCTGCGCGAGCCGACGCGGTGCGCCGTGCCGTCCGGATCGACATAGGCGAATTCGCGGAGCCCATAGGGAGTGTCCTGCGGGGGGACCAGGCGGCCCTCAAGGTCTTCCAGCGCCGCCCACTCCGCATAGAGGCCGTCGGCATCACTGACATAGAGGTACACGCTTGCGGCGGTTCGCAATGGGTCGTGCTCATCCCACTCGGTGAGGTGAATGGATACGGATCCGCGGTCGACGAAGCCGTAACGATCTGGTCCGTCGTATGCACGTGCGGCGAAGCCGAGTCGTCGATAGCGGGCCAGTGCGACGTCGAGATTCCGGACCGGGACGATCGGGGCTACGGAGGAGAAGTCGACTGCGGTCACGTCGCGAACATATCGCCTGGCCCGACATCGGTGGCGCCAGCATCGCCAATCGGATCGCCGGGAAGATCGGCAACCAATGGCACCGCAATAGCCGCCCGCCGTTCACCCGTCGGCGGTAGTTGCTCGCTGCGGCCCCGGCGTACGATCTTGCGGCCGAACCCGGTGAACCGACCACACTTGCACCACCACCGATCCTGGCGGTAAGCCGTACCTGCACACGACGTCGCGACGTGGCTTCGTGCAGGCTGATCGGAGAGTCGGTCGCGGGGTGTCGAGGAGGAACGAATGAGCGCATCGGAGACGGTGGCCGAAGGCGGCGGCCGACCAGTGATCCACCTTTCGCAACTACTGCGCGCGCCGGTGCTGGCCCGCGCCGGGGAGACCGTGGGCCGCGTCGAGGACGTGATCGTGCGGCTGCGGGGCGCGGACGAGTACCCGCTCGTGACCGGGATCGTCGCGGGGGTCGGCGGCCGGCGGGTGTTCATCGGCGACAAATCCATCGATGAGTACGCCGCCGACCGAGTCCTGTTGACCAAGAACAAGGTTGACCTTCGCGGCTTCGAGCGCCGGGACGGTGAGGTGCTGTTGCGCACCGACGTGTTGGGACATCGGCTGATCGACGTGGCCAACGTCGAGCTGATCCGCGCCTACGACGTTGAGCTCGAGGACACCGGCGCCGGATGGATACTTACGCGGGTTGACACCCGACGGCCACCCCGGCTGTTCGGGCTGATCAAGCAGTCCGGTGGACACGCGGCTCGCGACTGGAAGGCGTTCGAGCCGCTGATCGGTGACGCTCGATCCGACGCCGTCCGGCGCCTGTCGGACCGATTCGGCGAGTTCAAAGCCGCCGAAATCGCCGACCTTCTCGAAGAGGCGGACAAGGCCGAGGGCGGCGAGATCCTCGACCGCGTGCGCAGCGACCCCGAGCTGGAAGCCGACGTCTTCGAGGAGTTGGAGCCGGAGAAGGCCAGCCGGCTGCTCGACGGCATGCCTGACAACGAGGTCGCCGCCCTGCTGGGCCGGATGCGGGCCGACGACGCTGCCGACGCCATCGCCGACCTGCGCCAGTCGCGCCGCCGGCGCGTGCTGGATCTGATGCCGGGCCCGCAGCGCACCAAGGTCATCACCCTGATGGGCTTCAATCCCGAAAGCGCCGGCGGGCTGATGAACGTCGACTTTGTTTCCTGCGCCGCCTCGATCACCGCGGCGGAAGCGCTGAACCTGATCGCGAACGCCCGCACCATACAGCCGGAGGCGCTGATCAAGGTGCATGTGATCGACGAGGAGAGACGGCTCGACGGCGTCGTCTCGGTGATCGCCCTGCTGCAGGCACCGGCCGGGGAAGTCCTTGAGCGACTGATGGATTCGGACCCGGTGCGGGTCACGGCGGACGCCGATCTCACGGACATCGCACTGTTGATGGCCGACTTCAACCTCTATTCCATCCCGGTCGTCGACGACCAGGACCGCGTGCTGGGGGTGGTCACCGTCGACGATGTGCTCGAGGCGACCATTCCCGAGGATTGGCGACGGCGCGAACCGGCGCCGCGTCCCGTTCGCGAGGTCCCCGGTGACCAAGGCACCCGCGTGCCGGGAGGCAACCCGCTGTGAGCACAGGTCGCGAGGACACCAACCGGCGCAGCGCGGTGCTCGACACGGCGCATCTCGGTGACATCGAGGGCGCGTTCGGTCGGATCAGCGTCGGCGAAACCGAGCACGCCCGCACCTGGAAAACGCGGTTGCTGACGCTGCTGGCGATCGTCGGTCCCGGAATCATCGTGATGGTCGGCGACAACGACGCCGGCGGCGTCGCCACGTATGCCCAAGCGGGACAGAACTACGGCTACTCCCTGCTGTGGGTGCTCTTGTTGTTGATCCCCGTGCTGATCGTCAACCAGGAGATGGTGGTGCGGCTCGGGGCGGTCACCGGGGTCGGGCACGCGCGGCTCATCAACGAACGCTTCGGCCGTGGCTGGGGCTGGTTCTCGGTCGGCGACCTGTTCCTGCTCAACTTCCTGACGATCGTCACCGAATTCATCGGGATCACCCTGGCCGCGGAATTCATCGGCATCTCCAAGTACGTTGTGGTGCCGGTCTCGGCGGTGGCCCTCGTCGCGATCATGGCGAGCGGAAGCTTCCGCCGCTGGGAGCGCGCGATGTTCGTCTTTATCGCCGTCACGTTGCTGCAGATCCCAATGCTGCTGATGTCCCACCCGCAGTGGGCACAGGCGGCGAAATCCTTCGTGGTGCCCACCATTTCGGGAGGCGTCAGCTCGGATGCGGTGCTGCTCATCATCGCCATCGTGGGGACCACCGTGGCGCCCTGGCAGTTGTTCTTCCAGCAGTCCAACGTCGTCGACAAACGCATTACCCCGCGGTTCATCGGATACGAGCGCGCCGACACCGTGCTGGGCGCCTTCGTCGTGGTCATCGGCGCCGCGGCGCTCGTGATGACCGGCGAATGGGCGGCACGCTCCACCAGCAGCGTCGGCGGTTTCACCGACGCCGGGGCGACCGCGCACCTGCTGGGCGAACACCGGGCGACGCTCGGCTGGATTTTCGCCATCGTGCTGATGGACGCCTCCATCATCGGCGCCGCCGCGGTGACCCTGGCCACCAGCTACGCATTCGGCGACGTGTTCGGCCTGAAGCACTCGCTGCACCGTGGGTTCGCCGACGCCAAACAGTTCTATTTTTCCTACACCGCGATGGTGGTGGTGGCCGCGGCCATCGTCCTGATCCCCGGCGCCCCGCTCGGGCTGATCACCACCGCCGTGCAGGCCCTTGCCGGCCTATTGCTGCCCAGCGCCAGCGTATTTCTACTGCTGCTGTGCAACGACCGAGAGGTGTTGGGGCCGTGGGTCAATCGGCCGTGGCTCAACTGGGTTGCCGGGTTGATCGTCGGCACGCTGCTGCTGTTGTCAGGAATCCTGATGACCACCACGCTGTTCCGCGACCTCAACGTCGTGGCGGTGGCCGGCTACCTGGCCCTGGCACTGGCCATACTCGCGGCGGCGGCGGTACCGGTGCTGCGCTGGATGTCGCGCCGTCAGCCTGCAGCGCCCGCGGCGCGGCTTCCGGCGCGCGGGGTAGACCGCAATACGTGGCGAATGCCGCCCTTGACGCTGCTCGAACCGGTCACCTGGTCACCGGGCACCCGGCTCGGGATGATCGCGTTGCGCGCCTACCTGATCGTCGGCGCACTGCTGTTGGTGGTCAAGGCGATTCAGCTCAGTCACTGACGGCGTGTTGAATGCGGCGGGCCACCTCGCCGTACCGCTCGAACCGTTCCGGATCGCCGACGGCGTTGTAAAGCACCAGGCGCGTGGCCTTTCCGGCGTACTTCTCGGTGAGCGCGTCGGCCAACCCATCCCACGTCGACTCGGTCGCGAAGGCGGCGACGTGGTCGTCGCTGACCTGGGCCGCCATGCCGGCGAAGTCACCGGCCTTCTGCTTCTCGCGGATCCGGGCCGTGGTGCCCTCGAACCCGGCCTGGTCCCAGATGAACGCGTAGTTGGGGGTGCTGCCGTAGAAGGCCATGCTGGCGCGCACCCCTTCTCGTTGCTTGTCGCGCTCCTCGTCGGTGTCACCGACGATGGTCATCACGGGCACGATCACCGCAAGGTCCGACGGTGAGCGCCCGGCCTTCGCCGCCCCGTCGGCGATGTTGGGCAACACGTGCCGGGCGATGTAGCCCGGCTCCCCGATGGGATGCACGTGCACCCCGTCGGCCACCTCGCCCGCCATCCGCAGCATCCACGGATTGACCGCTGCGATATCGACTTTCGGATCGGGGGCGTCAATGGGACCCGGGCTCCATTGCGGGGTGATGAAGTCGAGGTCGTAGAAGTCGCCGTGGTGGTCGAGCGTCCCGGATCGAAAGGCGGCGAAGCACGCCTTGACCGCGAAGAGGTAGTCGCGCAGCCGCGGGCCGGGCCGCTCGAACGCCACACCGTAACGCCGGACGACATGGGTGCGCACCTGGGTGCCGAGCCCCAGCCGGAAGTTGCCGCCGGTCGCTTCCTGAAGCTCCCAGGCCGTGGCCGCCGTGATGAAGGGACTTCGCGGGAAGGCCACCGCCACGCCCGTGGACAGCTCGAGGCCGGGAGCGGCCTGCGACGCGACGGCGGCGTTGAGATAGGCCGTGCGCCCCGTCTCGGTGAACAACAAACCGGAGAAGCCGGCCGATTGCGTTCGCCGGGCCAGCTCGCCGATCCGGTGCAGCGGTTGCGGGACCGTCATCGCGTCGACGTGCATCCTCGGAGCCTACGTGTGGCTTGCCCCTTGCTGGGCGGCCGCGTCACGGTGTTAGCTCTTTAGTCGGCAGCAACCACCGCCGCTTGCGCTAACGGAAGGCTCGCGAACATGCTTCGTGGATTACTGGTCACTGCAGCAATCGCCGTCGGAATTGCCGGCACTCCCCCGGCCCAGGCCGCTCCGTGCGAAGTGTGCCACTGATGTTCGCTCCCATCACACGAACCGTCGCCGCCGTCGCCATGGTGGGTACCGGTCTCACGGCGTGCGGGTCGCAGCACGCCGCGCCGCCGGCCGCGTCCAGTTCGAGCGCGACGAAGGCGTCGGCTGCTCCCAGCCCGATCGCCTCGTCCAGCACACCCAGTAGCACCAGCGCGCCGGACTGCGTCGGACTGTCGATATGCCGGCCACCGCCGCCCGACGCCGAGGGGAATCCCGCGTGCTACTACTCCGACGGCTGGCGCGGCGACTCGTCGGGCAACGGTATCGAGGTGTGGTACTTCCGTGACCCGAAGAACCCGCCCAACCCGGACAAGGTGACGGCGTTAGTGCGCAAGAAGGACGGCACCAACGAGTCGCAGGACGCCGACATCGGGGCCGACCAGCAGGTGCATCGCTTCGGCTTCCCCGCGATCGCGGAGTCCTCGGTTCAAGAGGTGTTGCTCACCAGCGGCAGCGGCGCCCGCTGCTTCGTGATCGGACCCGGTGGCTGACGCGCAACGTGATCAGCGCCGACGGGGGCGATGGCTCACGGGCGCGGTGAAACCCTGGGTGTCGTCGAAGTGGGCCCACTGCCCGTCATCGTTGACCTCCATGCGCCAGCCCAGCTCGGTGTTGCCGCCGACGGACTCGACGAACCAGGCGTAGGCGGACTCCGCGCCGGCAAAATTCTTCGTCGCGACGACCCGCCCACGTGGGTCGATGACGCGAAACTCAGCCATGGGAGGTGATTATCCCAGCAAACCCGCTTTCAATCGCCGTCGTTCCGGCGATTGTCGAGAATGCCGGCGGCCTACACCGTGCGGGTCAATCGGTCGGCCAGCAGCTCGGCGAACCTCGCCGGATCGTCGAGCGCTCCGCCTTCGGCGAGAAGAGCTGTGCCGTATAGCAATTCGGCGGTCTCGGCGATTGACGGGTCGTCGCTGCGGTCGTGGTGCGCTTGGCGCAGGCCGGTGACCAGCGGATGGTTCGGGTTGAGTTCGAGGATCCGCTTGCCGACCGGGATGTCCTGGCCGGACGCCCGGTAGAGCCGCGCGAGCGCGGGGGTGATGCCGAAGGCGTCGGTGATCAGGCAGGCCGGCGAGTCGGTCAGGCGGCTGGAGAGCCGCACTTCCTTGACGTGGTCGCTCAGCGTCTCCTTCATCCAGGCCAGCAGGTCGGCGAAGTCCTTCTGCTGTTCCTCCCGCTCCGCCTCGCTCTCCTCGCCCTCGGAGCTGAGGTCCACCTCGCCCTTGGCGACCGACTGCAGCGGTTTGCCGTCGAACTCGGTCACGGTTCCCACCCAGACCTCGTCGACCGGATCGGTGAGCAGCAGCACCTCGTAGCCCTTGGCCTTGAAGGCCTCGAGGTGCGGGGACTTCAGGATTTGTTGCCGCGTCTCCCCCGTGGCGAAGAAGATCTGCTCCTGGCCCTCCTTCATGCGCTCGACGTATTCGGCGAGGGTGGTGGCCTCCTCCTCGCTGTGCGTCGAGGCGAATGAGGAGATCTGCAGCAGGGTTTCGCGGTTGTCGAAGTCCGACAGCAGGCCCTCCTTGACGACTCTGCCGAACTGGGTCCAGAAGCTGCGGTAGTCGTCGGGCCGTTCGGACTGCAGCTCCTTGATGGTGGAGAGGACCTTCTTGGTCAGGCGGCGGCGGATGGCCTTGATCTGCCGATCCTGCTGCAGGATTTCGCGCGACACGTTCAGCGACATGTCCTGTGCGTCAACGACACCCTTGACGAAGCGCAGGTACTCGGGCATGAGCTGGTCGCAGTCGCCCATGATGAACACCCGCTTGACGTAGAGCTGGATCCCGGTCTGGGCGTCGCGGTTGAACAGGTCGAACGGGGCGTGGGACGGGATGAACAGCAAGGCCTGGTATTCGAAGGTGCCCTCGGCCTTCATCGCAATGATTTCGAGCGGGTCGTCCCAGGCGTGCGCGATGTGCTTGTAGAACTCCTTGTACTCCTCCTCGGAGACCTCTTCCTTGGGGCGGGCCCAGAGCGCCTTCATGGAGTTGAGGGTCTCGGTTTCGAGCGTGACGGTCTCTTCGCCGCCCTCCTCCCCAGCCGGGGTCCGTCGTTCGACCTCCATCCGGATGGGCCACGCGATGAAGTCGGAGTACTTCTTGACCAGGCCGCGGATCTTCCATTCGGACGTGTAGTCGTGCAGCTCGTCCTCGGCGTCTTCGGGCTTGAGGTGCAGGGTGACCGACGTCCCCTGGGGAGCGCTGTCGACATCTTCGATGGTGTAGGTGCCCTCGCCGCTGGATTCCCACCGGGTGGCTTCGCTCTCGCCGGCCTTGCGGGTGAGCAGCTCGACCTTGTCGGCGACCATGAAGCTCGAGTAGAAGCCGATGCCGAACTGGCCGATCAGTTCCTCCGAGGCCGCGGCGTTCTTGGCGTCCTTCAGCTGCTGACGCAGCTCGGCGGTCCCGGACTTGGCCAGGGTGCCGATCAGCGCCACCACCTCGGCGCGGGTCATGCCGATGCCGTTGTCGCGGATGGTGAGCGTCCGCGCGTTCTTGTCGACCTCGATCTCGATGTGCAGGTCGGAGGTGTCCACGTCGAGTTCTTTGTTGCGGAAGGCTTCCAGCCGCAGCTTGTCCAGTGCGTCGGAAGCGTTCGAGATCAGCTCCCGCAGAAACGAATCCTTGTTGGAGTAGACGGAGTGGACCATCAGGTCCAGCAGTTGCCGGGCCTCGGCCTGAAACTCCAGCTGCTCGACACGCGCGTTCATGAGATTGCCTGCACTTTCCTCCAGGAGACGACGATGCAAATTTACGCAAGACGCGGATGGTCCGTGCCCGGGGGCTGGTCCTACCCTGAACACATGTCTGTCGCGCAACGCGAACGTGCCGCCCTCGTCGAAACCATGCGCGCCGCCGGGCCGGATGCGCCTACCTTGTGTGAGGGGTGGAAGACGCGGGACCTCGCCGCCCACCTCGTCATCCGGGAGTACCGGCCCGACGCCGCACCGGGCATCCTGATCCCGTTCTTCGCCCCGCACACCGAGAAGGTGCAGAACCAGGTGGCCGAACGGGCCGAGTGGGACGAGCTGGTCGACAAGGTCGCATCGGGACCGCCGGTCTACTCGCCGTTCAAGTTGCTCGACCCGGTGGCCAATGTCGCCGAGATGTTCATCCACCACGAGGATGTGCGTCGCGCGCAGCCCGGCTGGCAGCCGCGCACGCTCGACCCCGACCTGAGCGCCCGGCTGCGCCGCACCCTGCCGTTGATGGCCCGGCTCACCCTGGCCAAGGTGCCGGGCCGGGTCGCGTTGCGCACCCCGGAGGGCAAGACGCTGTTGACCGCGGGACGCGGCCCGGCGGTCACGGTGACCGGTGCGCCCCAGGAGCTGTTGCTGTTTTCGGTGGGACGCGCCGCCAAGGTCGACTTCGACGGCGATCCCTCGGCGGTGCAGGCCGTCCGCGATGCGCCCAAGGGGCTGTAGAAGCGGCCTCACCCGAAGGCTTCGCGGAGGTCTTTCTTGATGACCTTGCCGAACTGATTGCGCGGCAGCGCATCGACGATGACCAGGCGCTCGGGATGCTTGTAGCGGCTCAGCTTGTTTGAATGGCAGTGCCGCACCAGCGATTCCAACGACACCTCTTCGGACGATGCGGGCACCACGACCGCGCAGACGCGCTCACCGGTGCGCGGGTCCGGAACGCCGATGACCGCCACATCGGCGACCGCGGGATGGGTGGCGAGCACGTTCTCGACTTCGAGGGCCGAGACGTTTTCGGCGTTGCGAATGATCGCGTCCTTGATGCGGCCGGTCACCCGCACGTTGCCGTCCGCATCGACCAGGCCGAGGTCGCCCGTGCGCAGCCAGCCATCCCGGTCGAACGCGTCGGCGTCGAGCGCGGCGTTCGCGTACCCGAGAAAGCATTGCGGCCCCTTGAGCCGCAACTCGCCCTCCTGCCCGACAGGCAGTTCCGCCTCGTCGCCGCCGACCACCCGGACGCTGACGCCCGGTGTCGGCGCGCCGACGGTGTGGTCGAGCGACTCGGGCGTGGCGTCGAGCGACGGTGAGGCCGCCACGGGGAACTCGGTGAGCCCCCACGCGTTCGCGATGCCCGGCAGGCCGAAGGCCTCCCGGATTTGGCGGCCCAGCTCGGCGGTGATGGGGGCGCCGCCCGCCAGGCACCCCCGAAGGTGGGGAAAGAGCGGCCGATCCCCGTGCGCCCGTTGGGCTTCGAGGTAACCGACGAAAAAGGGGGTCGCGGTGCCGAGGAAGGTCGGGTTGTGCTCCGCGATGGAAAACGGTGTGGTCACCGGATCGAACACCTCGAAGAGCGCCAACCGCATGCCGGTCTGCAGCGCGGCCGCCAGCATCACCGCCCCGCCGATGTGCGCGATCGGAAAGGCGATGGGGTCGACGTCGTTGCCGTTGATGCCGACCGCACCGACCAGCCCGGTTGCACCGGCTATCACCGATGCGTCGGAATGGCGAATCCCTTTGGGCGCCGCGGTCGTTCCCGACGAGTAGTAGACCCACCGCGCGTCGCCGGCGGAATCGGGCGGTGGCGGGAGATCGTCGGCGCCGGCGCGGGGCAGCCGGAGCTCGCCGTCGGCCGGCGGCGTCGCCAAGTCGACGGTGATGACTTCGAAGCCGCGGGTCGCGGCCAGCGTCCGCGCCAGCTCGGCGTGATCGAATCCGCGCCAAAGTTCCGGCACCACCAGATATTCCGAGGAGAGCTGGTCGGTGATGAAGCCGACCTCGTGTTCCCGCAAGATGGGAATGATCGGGTTTTGCACGGCGCCAAGCCGGGCCAGCGCCGCCATGACGACCGCGGTCTCCAGCGTGGTCGGCAACTGCCAGGACACCACGGTTCCCGCCCGTATCCCGCGTTCGGCGAGCGCGGCGGCCGTCGCGCAGGCGGCGTCGCGAAACTGACGCGCGGTCAGGCTGCGCCCCTTGTCGTCGGCGAGCAGCGGCCGGGGCGAATCCGTTCGCGCCGCGTCGGCGATCAACGTCCAGTAGGTGACACCTGGGCCGCTCATTCGCTCGTGGGCTTGACGTGTGCCGGGCGGAACCCGGAGTGCGCTATCGCGACCGACACCGCACTGCCGATGGGGCCCTCGCGGTCGACCAGCACGGCCGATCCAGTGGCCACCCCGTCGTGGCTGTAGTGCGTCAGGGATGCCATGCCGATATGCGGCCCGTCGGGCAGCCGGCTCAGCGTCAGCGTGTAGTCGGCGTTGATGAATTGCAGGCCGTTGGTGCCCCAATTGGCAAGGGACGCCGTGATATCTGCCGCCATCGCCGCGCGGGTGAAAGCGCTGAGCGGTTCGCCCTCGATGAGCGCGCGCGACTCATACAGCCACGTGTATTTCGGCCCTGAGGTGTCGGCCCAATCGGGGTCGCGATTCTGCAGTTCGGTGCCCCAACCGTAGGTGCGCATGAAGAGCGTGGGTTGGGCGCCGTCCTCGATGGGCAGCGGTGGCATGTGCGGGGCGGGCGACCACACGTCCCCTTCGGGCTGGAGGCCCCGCCGCA
Source organism: Mycobacterium sp. UM_11 (assembly GCF_001414075.1). NCBI lineage: Bacteria > Bacillati > Actinomycetota > Actinomycetes > Mycobacteriales > Mycobacteriaceae > Mycobacterium > Mycobacterium sp. UM_11. The sequence continues at coordinate 27,561 of NZ_LATC01000013.1, forward strand.
GGAACAGCGCACTGCCCCGCGCGATTGGCACGCCCCGCTGACTGAGGACGGCCTCGACGAGCCGCAGCCGTCGACGGTCGTGATGCACGGTGGTGCTTACCTCGATGGGTTCCAGGGCGGCAGGCGCGGGTAGGTCGACGGTCAGCCGGGCGGGTTGCAGTTGCGGGTCGTCGACCGCGGTTTCGACCGCCCAGCCCAGCAGGCCGCCGACCACGTGCCCGCTGAGCGACGGGCCCCACCCGCCGCGCCCGATCGGGTTTGGCACGAAACGGCTTTCGTCGCGGGAGAAGTACGGCGTGGACGGCGCCCAGTCGACGTCTTCCGGCACGAAATTCGTTTCGGTCAATGCGCGACGCTCCGCCCGGCGTTGGAACCCTCAGGTGAGGATGGCAACAGTTGATATTACAGTTCGAGTTCCAGTGCCGCGGGGCCGGACGGCGTCAGGTGATCGCCGCGCCCACCAAATGGCCGATCACGTAGGTGATCGCCAACGCGAGGCCGCCTCCGATGACGTTGCGAAGCACCGCGGGCCCTTTGGGCGCGCCGCCCAACCCTGCCGACACCGCCCCGGTGATCACCAGCGCCAGGAGTACCGCCGCGACGGTGACCGGGATTCTCCAGGATGCGGGTGGGGCCAGGATGGCGATCAACGGCAATAAGGCGCCGATCGCGAAGGACAGAGCCGAGGACGACGCCGCCTGCCAGGGGTTGGTCAGCTCCTCGGGATTGATACCGAGTTCGACCTCGGCATGGGCGAGGAGCGGGTTGTGGTCGGTGAGTTCCTCGGCGACCGTGCGGGCGGTCGCGGCGGTGAGGCCTTTCGCCTCATACAGGGCGGCGAGCTCGTCCAATTCGGCGGCCGGGTCGTCGCGCAGCTCTTTGCGCTCCTTGTGCAGCAGCGCCTTCTCCGTGTCGCGCTGGGTACTGACCGACACGTACTCGCCCAACGCCATCGACACCGCCCCGGCGACCAGTCCGGCGGTGCCGGCGGTCAACACCGGAGCGCGTTCCACCGTCGCCGCCGCGACGCCCACCACGATGCCCGCCGTGGACACGATTCCATCGTTGGCGCCAAGGACCCCGGCACGCAGCCAATTCAGCTTGGACGACACCGAACCCACGTGTGGTTCGGCGGGATGTGACGGAGTCGACACGGCGGCAACGATATACGTCGAAAACCGGCCCGACTAGCAAACATAGCCTTGCCAAACCGGCAGGCGCCCCTCATTTTCCGCGCCGCGGCGTGCGCCAACGCTCCGCATGGGCCTCGCACAGCCGATCCATAGGGAAGCTATCTACGGTCGGTTTGTGTAAGGGGGGATTCCGAGGAATTCACTAATCGCTAGACAGGTGAAGGACTATGAGATTCAGGCAAATACTTGGGGGAATAACCGTCGCCGGTGCCCTTAGCGCTGCCGCGCTGGGCATGGGCGCGGCCGCGGCCAACGCCGCTCCGGGGGCGCCGCCCCCCGGGCCGGCCGGCAATCATGGCGGGCCGACCCCGGGCGGTATCCATCCGCCGAACGCGCCCGGTGATCCGGGTGGCCCTGGCGGTCCCGGCGGGCCGGGTGGGCCCGGCGGGCCAGGCGGGCCCGGCGGCCCCGGCCACCCGGGCGGACCCGGTGGCCCAGGCGGACCCGATCATCCCGGCGGTCCGGGCGGCCCAGGCGGTCCCGGTGGGCCCGACCATCCCGGCGGTCCCGGTGGGCCGGGCGGTCCCTGGCACGGAGATCCCCAGCGCGGTTACTTCCGCGGGGCGCCGTGGGGCGACGGACCGGCCCCGTGGGGACCCGGTGAGCCGCCGCGGCCCGCGTGGGACCGGCCGCTCCCCCCGCCCGGTGGGCATTGGGGATACGGCCCGATCAACTACTGGGGCTACCAGGAGACCCCGGTGTGGGATCCCGGATTCAATCAGTGGGGATTCTGGTTCTTTGGAGTCTGGATTCCGCTGTAAAGAGCATTAAGCGCGGCGCCCGCTTCGCCACCAGGCGAGGCGGGCGCCGTCGCTTTCCCGCGGATCGCCGGGGTAACCCGTTGCGGCACAGGCGTACAGCGCGTTAGCCGGTCTTGGTGCCGACGGTGATGAGGTCGGAAATGATTCGCGTCCAGGCCGGCCGCGGGATGCGGTGCTGATCGCTGATCACGAAACCGGCGGCTTCGAACATGGCCCGCATCTCCGCCGGCGACGCATTGTGCTGCGGCTTCCATCTGCTGGCCGACGGCGCCTGCAACAGCTGTTGGCGCGCGCTCAGGGCCGAAACGGCCACCATCCCGCCGGGCGCCAGCACGCGGTGGAATTCGCGCAGGGCCGCGGGCTGGTCGAAGAAGTGGAACGCCGAGGTGGTCACCACCGCATCGAGCGCCCCGTCATCGAAGGGCAGCTGCTCGGCCGGCCCGCGAATCCATTGCACCCGATCGGTTCTGGCACGCGCCTGGTCGAGCATGCCCTCGGACATGTCGATGCCATAAATCTCGTCGGGCTGCAATTCGCGGGCGATCCGATCGCTGAGAACTCCCGTACCGCAGGCGATATCGGCGATCTTGCGGGCGCGGTGGGCGCGCAGCTGCGCGATCACCTCGTCGTGCGGCGGACGGTAAACCCAGCGCTGCAGGACCGGTAGGTCGTACGCCGGGGCCAGAAAGCTCCACAGCCGCGTGACGGCGTCGTTGAGTCCCCGACGGCTCGGTGCCGTCATTTGCTCGAGCTGTAGTAGACGGTGTCGGCGACCGAGACCGAGTCATTGGTCTGCGGAATCGCCGCAAGCCCGCTGCCGGCCAGCAACTCGCTCATCTGGGTGCCGACCGTCTGCCAGCCGAGGTTGTTCAAGTAGTCGGCGACGTCGTTGCGCTCACCCTCGAAACCCAGCTCCTCCCAATCGAGTTCGAAGCCGTGGTCGCGCCACTTGGCGGTGGCCCGGCGCATCATTTCCCGGGCCTTGTCCACGTCTTGCTGCGGGCGGTTCGGGATCGCCTCGACGGCGAGCCTGCTGCCCTCGGCGCTGAGCGCGGAGATGTTGTCCAGCAAGCGGTCCTGAGCGTCGGGCGGTAGGTACCCGAAGAGGCCCTCCGCGATCCAGGCGGTCGGGCGCGTCGTGTCAAAACCGGCGTCCACCAACGCCTTCGTCCAGTCACTTCGCAGATCGATGGCAACCGTACGAAGGTCGGCCCGCGGGGCGGCGCCCAGCTTCGCCAGGGTGGAGGTCTTGAACTCGATCACCTCGGGCTGGTCGATCTCGAAGACCGTCATGTCGGCGGGCCACGCCAATCGGTAGGCGCGGGCGTCGAGGCCGGAGGCCAAAATTACGGCCTGGCGAATCCCGGCCCGCGCGGCGTCCTGGAAGAAGGCATCGAAGAACCGGGTGCGGGCGGCCATCGCCACCGGCATGTGCTCGAGCTTCCAGCCGGATTCGTGGTCGTCGACGTCGGCGGCATCAAGGTCGCCGTCGACCCACCGGGTGAAGAAGTCCACGCCGACCGCGCGAACCAGTGGTTCGGCGAACCGATCGTCGATCAGCGGGTTGTCGGCCGTGGTCGCAATCGCTCGGGCCGCGGCCACCATCGTGGCGGTCGCGCCCACACTGGTGGCCAGATCCCAGGTGTCGTTGTCTGTGCGTGGCATGCGCCTGTATTCCCCTCGAGTCGCAGCGTTACTTAGCAACCATAACGACCGCGAGGGGTCCCGAGTTCCCCGAAATTTTGCGGCAGCTCGACACGGTGACCGCGGGATTGGGTCGTTGCGCCCGAACGGGGACAGGGATCGGTAGGTAGCCCCGGGCTGCCGGGCCCGCGGGGCCCCACGGGCGCCGCCGGCCCGTTCGCGGAGGGGACCCATACCACGCATTGATTCAAAAACCCGCTCCACACGAACCCGGGCGGGCAGATGGGGTCGGCGCGGCCAATCGCCGGCGCGGAAATCGTGATTGCCGGCAGCATCGCCAAAGTGAACGCGAAGGCGCCAGATGCCCAACACCGGACCAGATGCTTTCTCGCGGCGGTTGTCATGTGGGTCGCCTCCCCTGGGGGTGCGGCTATTCGGTAACCAGTTCGAAGACCGGGATGACCCGGTCGGTGCGCTGCTCGTACTCGCCGAACCCCGGCGCGCGTTCGACGACGGTCCGGTAGACGGAATCCCTTTCGTCGCGCGGTAATTCGCGCGCGGTGGCGGGCCGTGGGGGTTGCGAACCGATCTCCACGCTCACCCGCGGGTTGGCGCGGATGTTGTGCACCCACGCGGGATTCTTGTCCCGGCCCGCGGCGGAACCGATGACATAAATCTTGCCGTCGATATCGAAGTAGCCGATGAGATTGACCCGCTGCTCACCGGAGCGCGCACCGGTCGAGGTCAACAACAGCAACGGGAAGCCCTCGAACTGCCCGCCCACCTTGCCGCCGTTGCGGCGGAACTCCTCGATGTTGCGCTCGTTGAATTCGCGTTCGGACTGCATCACATCGTCGGCCATCACCCCATCCTGGCATGGGAACCCCGCCCGCGAGCGACCCGCGATTGATCGTCGCCGAATGCGGGTATCACCTGGCAATCCCATCGGGGGGTATCCGCTTTTCGTAGCAACGAAGTGAGCACGAGATGGTCGGCTGGCTGGACAGGCTGCAGCGACGAAACCGCGCCGCGGGCGTCGTGATCGCGGTCTTCTACAAATACATGGACGACCAGGGCGGCTACCTGTCCGCCTTGATCACCTACTACGCCTTCGTCTCGCTGTTCCCGATGCTGCTGCTGCTGACCACCGGCCTTGGGGTGCTGCTCGCCGGCCGCCCCGACCTGCAGGACCAGGTATTGCACAGCACGCTGAGCCAATTCCCGGTCATCGGCGACCAGCTGCATCAACCCGCAGGGCTCAGCGGAGGGACCGTCGCCGTGGTCGTCGGCATTGCGGGCGCGCTCTACGGCGGCCTGGGCGTCGGTCAGGCCGTACAGAACGCGATGGACTCGGTATGGGCCGTCCCGAGGAACAAGCGTCCCGACCCCTTCCGTTCGCGGCTGCGCAGCCTGATGCTGTTGCTGGTCCTCGGCTCGGCGGCCGTCGCCGCCACCGTCCTGTCCGCGGCCGGCCAGGCCACCAGCACGCTGGGGGTGTTCGGCAAGATCGGCGTCGCGCTGGTGGCCATCGCGATCAATGCGTCGATCTGCCTGGTGGCGTTTCGCGTGACCACCGCGCGCAACCTCACCTACCGCCAGGTGTTGCCTGGAGCGCTTGCGGCGGCCGTGATCTGGCAGATCTTGCAGTGGGGCGGTGCCGGCTACATTCGGCACACGGTGAAATCGGCGAGCGCAACCAACAGCGTCTTCGCCTTGGTGCTGGGGCTTTTGGCCTTCCTTTTCCTGGTGTCGTCCACGCTGGTGCTGTGCGCCGAGATCAATGTCGTTCTGGTGGAACGGCTTTACCCGCGGGCGTTGCTCACGCCGTTCACCGATGACGTGGAACTCACACCGGCCGATCGCAAGACCTACACCAAGAAGGCAAAGGCCGAGCGGGTCAAGGGTTTTCAGCGCGTCAGCGTCAGATTCGGCGACCTGGGCCGCAAGGCGGACCGACCCACGATCGGCGGCCGGCCCGCCCCCTGATCAGTTGCCGCGCCCGGTCTGTTGCTGCAATTCGTCGATGAGCTCCGACGCCTGCGCCTTCGTCAGATCGTCGGGAACATCGCGCCCGGCCTCCTGGGCCAGCGTGTGCACGTAGCTGCGCTGCGGCCCGGTCATCGGCTCGTCGCCGGTGACCCACTGCGACGTGTCCTTCTCGGGGTTTTCGCTCGGCGCCTGCCGCATGTCATCAGTCATCCCATTCACCTCCGCGACGAGGGATAACCATCGCACGTACGTTCGAAACATCGGATGCGACGGGCGGGCGCCGCGGGCGGGCTCCCCTTTGTAAGAATCGGTGCCATGTCGCGTCGCTTCGATATCCACATCGAGTCGCCCGCCAGCGTGGAGCAGATTCACGCGACGTTCGGGCGCGAAGATTATTGGGCAGCCCGGCTCAAAGTGAGCAACGCGCCGATCACGCTGGACGCGCTGAGCGTGGACACCGACGGCACGGTGTCCGTCCGCGCCACCCAGCATGTGGCCCGTCAGGTGCTGCCGGCGCTGTTGGCCAAAGCCGTCCCCGGCGATCTGAAGATCGTTTCCAGCGAGACGTGGCGATCGGTCGGTGACGGCGAGGTTCGCGGGCAGATCAACGTCGTGACTTCCGGCGGGATCGGGTCGGGCCGCGCCGAGGCGTGGATGGCGCCCGCGGGTGACGGCGCGAAATTGCGCTTCGCCGTGGAGGTGGCGGTGAAGATCCCGTTGTTGGGCCGCAAACTCGAGAAGTCGATGGAATCCGACTTGGCTCAGAGCATCCCGGCCTTGCAGCGCTTCACCAGCACCTGGATCGCCGAAAACGCCTGAGGGCCAACGGGTTTGTGATCAGCCCGCCGCGGCGGGCTCGACGGCGACCAGTTCGGTCAGGCCGCTGATGGTCAGGATGGGCATCAGCATCGGGTGCGCGATGAGGTTGATGTGGTTCGCGTGGGTGAACAGCAAGTTGATGGCCGCGCTGTCGAGGTACTCGACTTCGCTGAGGTCAACCGTGAGCGGCCCGCCGCTGGCGGCCTCGGTGCTCGCGGTTGTGAGGGCTTGATTGAACGCGTCGACGTTGCTCAGGTCGATCTCCCCCGCGGCGACCAGCATCAGTTCCCCGTCGGTGCGGCGCGCGGTGTCGAGCGTGAGCGACGTGGGCATCATGTGATCCTCGCGGATAGGTGAACCGTGGTTCCGGCGGCGTCGGGGCTGATGGTGACGTCATGCATGAGCCCTCGCATGAGGGCTATACCCCGCCCGCGGTGCGGGTAACTAGCGGGTTGCGGGGGCTTCCACGAGCCGGTGTCGGTGATGGTCAGCTGCACCCGGTCGCCGAGCGCGGTCGCACCCAGGCTGACCGTGCCCTCGGGCTTGTCGCGATGGCCGTGCTCGATCGCGTTGGCGACGGCCTCCCCCGCTGCCACCAGCACGTTCATCGCCTGTTCCGGGTCCAACCGGGTCCGCGTCAACCAACTGCGCAACGCGGTTCTCGCCGGAGCGAGGTGGCTGACGTCGGCGGGAAAGGTCAGCTCCAGCGGTGCGGGATGGCGATAGAGCAACAGGACGACGTCGTCCTGATAGCCCTCGCTGGGGGCCAGGCCGGACATGATCTGGTTCGCCAACTCGTCGAGGGTGGCCGCGCGTCCCTCCTGCACGAGCGCGGCGGCGCGGGAGATGCCCTGCCCCAGCGCGGTGCGGCGACGCTCGACCAACCCGTCGGTGTAAAGCAGCAGGGTCGCGCGGGCCGGCATGGTGACCCTCGCTTCGGGGCGGGTCCAGTCGGCTCGTACCCCCAACGCGATGGTGTGGCCCTCGTCAAGCATCTGGGTGGTGCCGTCCGCGTGGACCAGGATCGGCGGCGGATGCCCGGCGCTCGAATACACGAGTTCACCGGTTTCGGGGTTGAGCACCGCGCACACGGCGGTGGTGCACTGGGCGCCGGGCAGCCGCGCGGCGAAGCGGTCCAACCCGGCGAGAGCGGCTCCGGGACTTGGGTTTTCGAACAGGAGTGCGCGGCAAGCGCTGCGCACCTGACCCATCACGGTGGCGGCGGCGAGGCCGTGCCCCACGCAGTCACCGACGACCATTGCGATGCGCCCGTCCTCGAGGTCGACGATGTCGTACCAGTCACCGCCGACCTGGAGCGGCCGGCTGGCCGCCTGATAGCGCACCGCGAACCCGTGCGGCAGATCAGCCGGCCCCAGAATGGCATGCTGTAGCGCCAGCGCCGTTTCGCGCTGCTGGTCGACCTGATGAACCCGCTGCAGGCCCTGGCCCAGGCGGCCGGCCAGCACCGTGAGCAACGTCTGGTCCTCGAGGGTGAACGGCCGCCGCTCGGCCAGATCGATCCAGACGACGAGCACCCCCTCGGGGTGTTGCAGCGCGATGCCCGCCGTGCCGGACTCGCCGGCGCTAGGGGTCAGCAGGTCACCCTCGCGCAACGAGCTGAGCATCTGTTGGGTGTGCGGCGGCAGGTCGTCCCACTGGGTGGGCTCGCCGACGGAGACGACGTGCGGTGCGCCAAAGGCGGGTCCGGAGGCGGAGCTGTTGGTCGGGAAGGTGACGGCCAGGACGCGGCGGGCCCGCCACAGTCGGCGCAGTTCCTCGGCCGCTGCGTTGATCGCGTTCTCCACGGTGTCCGCCTGGGCGAGTTCCTGGTTGAGCGCGTGCTCGCGGCCCGCCGCCAGCGCCAGGGCGATCGCCGCGTGCCGGGCGAAGTCGCTGACGAGCTCGAGGTAATCGTTGCCGAAGGGCGACTGCTGGTCGCGGGCGACGGCGATCACGCCGAGCACCGCGCCGTCGGCGATCAGCGGCATGACGATCGCCGAGCGCTCACCCACGTCGGTGAAACCTTCGATCGGGTATTGGAAGGAGTCAGTGATCAATGGCAGGCCACGCCGCGCCACACCGCCCGTGGTGGAGCCGTCCATCGGCACCTGGCGCCCGATGACCTCTGAGGAGTACCGGCCCGCCGTGGCGGCCACGACCAGGGTGTCGACCTCGTCGGCGGGCACGTCGGGCTCCTTGGGAACCAGCAAGATCGCCTGTTCGGCGTCGGCCAACTCCAGCGCCCGGTTCACGATGAGCTGTAGCGGACCGGTCTGAGGGTCGCCGGACAGCAGCGCGGTGGTGATCTCGCGGCTGGCCTTCGTCCATTTCGCCGATTCGCGTTCTCGCTCGAACAGCCGCGCGTTGTCGACGGCCGCCGCCGCGGCGGTCGCCAAGGCCCGCACGGCGGCGGCCTGGGAATCCGAGAAGACGCGTCCGGCGCGGTCGTCGGCCAGGTAGAGGCTGCCGAAGTCGGCGCCGCGCACCGTGATGGGTATTCCCAGGAGCGCCCGCACCGGCGGATCGTGGGCCTGCAGCGCGCCGGCCTGCGGATGCGCGCTCACATCCGCCAGGCGCAGGCCGTCCCCAATGGGCAGGTCGCCGAGCTGGCGCGCCGTGAGGTCGTCGATGCCCGCGCAAACGAACGAGGTCAGGAGACCGTCCGGTGCGCGGATGCCCAGGGCGGCGAAACGGCAGCCGGTCAGCTCCATCGCCCCTTTGACGATTCGGTGCAGCGTCACGTCCAGGTCGAGGTCAGAGCCGATCTCGCTGATGACCCGCACCAGTTGTTCCATCTGGTCGCGGGCTTCCACCAGCTCATCGAGCTGCTCATGGATCTGGCTCACCATGTCGCGCCGGCCCTGCCAGGTGAACGCCGATCCACCTCCCCCTTCATTGCCCATGGATACAAACCTAACTGTTGATATTCGCTACGCATACGGGCGCGGGGTGTTCGAGCAGCGGCGGCGGCTTTACTCGATCTTGACCATGCATTGAATTGCCCCACCGACGATGGTCGATGTGAGTAACCTTCCATCGGTGGAACTGGGGGTTTTGGGGCCTCTCCAGGTCCGGCAAGGCGGGGCGCCCGTCGCCATCCCGGGCGCCAAGCCTCGCGCGATTCTCGCGATGCTCGGGCTGCACGGTGGTTCGGTCGTCGCGGCCGAGACGCTAGTCGAACTGCTCTGGGGCGAGGATCCGCCACGCACTGCGGCCAAGGCCCTGCAAACCCACATCTCCTCGCTGCGGCGCACCCTGGGCGACGGCTTCGTGCTGACGGCGGGCGCGGGTTGGACCCTGGCCGAGACGCAGGTGGACGCCGCGCGTTACAAGTCGGCGGCCCGGCTGGGACGCGACGCCGCCGCGGCCGGTGATCACAGCCACGCGGTGGCCCGCTTCGAGGAGGCGCTCGCCCTGTGGCGGGGAACGCCCGAGCTGCCCGACGGCCGGCGAGGAACCTCGGAGAAGACGCGGTGGATCGAGGGCCACGCCGCCCTGGTGGAGGATCGGGCCGATGCGCTGCTGGCGACGGGCCGGGCCGCGGAGATCATCGGCGAGCTCGAAGCGGCGGTGGCCGACGCGCCGCTACGCGAGCGGCGCTGGGGCCAGCTGATGCTCGCGCTCTACCGCGCCGGCCGGCAAGGCGAAGCGCTGGGCGCCTACCAGCGTGCGCGAGCGCTGCTCGCCGACGAACTGGGGGTGGACCCCGGCCCGGAGCTTCGCCGGCTGGAGGCCGCGATCGTCGCACAGGACTCTGCGCTGGAAACGCCTGCGGCACAACAGTTCTCGTCGGTAACGCGGGCTGTGACGTTCCTGCTGACCGACATCGAAGGGTCTACGGTCGCGTGGGAGGCCGACGCCCAGGCCATGGCGGTGGCGCTGGCCCGACACGACGAGCTCGTCGAGCAGGTCGTCACCTCCCGAGGAGGGCGGCTGATCAAGACCCGCGGCGAGGGCGACGCCACGTTCTCGGTTTTCGAGCGGCCGTCGGCGGCCGCGGCCGCGGCGATCGAGCTCCAGGATGCGATCGTCCACGAGCCGTGGGCGCTACGGGAGCCCATGCGAATTCGGGTGGCCCTGCACACCGGGGAGGTCGAGCTTCGCGACGGCGACTACTTCGGCCGCGCGGTCAATCGCGCCGCCCGCCTGAGGTCGCTGGCCGCCGGCGGCCAGATCCTGTGCTCCGGTGCGACCGCGGAGCTCGTCATCGACTCCCTGCCCGATGACGTGGTGCTCGCCGACCTGGGAACCCGCCAGCTGCGCAACCTCGCGCGTCCGGAACACGTTTTCGAGCTCCGGCTGCACGCCGCCGAGGAGCCTGGCGAGGACGCCCCGACCGAAGCGCCTCTGGAACGACCCAGCCTGCCCGCGGTGCTCGGCGGCCGCGGGCCGTTCGTCGGGCGCGGCGACGAGCTCGAGCGATTGTCGACCGCATGGCACACCGCACTCGCCGGCGGCACCAACGCCATGCTGATCGCCGGCGAACCGGGGGTCGGCAAGACGCGGCTGGCCGGCGAATGGTCCCGACAGGCTTACGACCAAGGCGCCCTGGTCATTTACGGCCGGTGCGACGAGGACCTCGGTGCGCCGTACCAGCCGTTCGCGGAGGCCCTGCGGTCGTTGGTGCCATGCTTAGGCGCGGGCGCGCTTCGCGGGCTGCGGGGTGTGGAAGCCTTGCTGACACTGGTTCCCGGGCTGATCGACGTCCTTCCCGACGTGTCCGCGCCGACTCGCGCCGACCCGGACACCGAACGCTATGCGCTCTTCGACGCCGTGGTCGGGCTGTTGGCGATGGCCTCGGCGAGCGCGCCGGTCGTGCTGATCCTCGACGACCTGCATTGGGCGGCCAAACCGACGCTGTTGTTACTGCGGCATCTGCTGCGTTTCGGCGAACACGCGCGCGTGCAGATCATCGGCACCTACCGCAGCACGGACCTCGACCGCTCCCATCCCCTGGCGGCGATGCTCGCCGACCTCCATCGCGACGGCACGGCGAACCGCTTAGCGCTCAGCGGGCTCGACGAGGAGGACGTGACGGCTTATGTCGCGGAGGCGGGTTACAACGACGAAGAATTGGCTCGGGCGTTGGCTTCCGTCACGGGCGGCAATCCGTTCTTCCTCATCGAGGCGTTGCGCCACGTCGATGAGAGCGGCGGCCGATGGGACCAGAGCACGCTGCCGCAGGGGGTGCGCGAGGCGGTGAGTCGGCGCCTGTCGCGGCTGCCGGCCGAGGCGAACAAGGCCCTGGCCGCCGCCGCCGTGGTCGGGAGCCGGTTCGCACTGGAACTGGTGGAACGCGTGGTGGGAGACGACCTGGTCGACGCTTTCGACGAGGCGTGCAAGGCGGGCATCGTCATCGAAGAGGCCGGGGGTCGGTACCGGTTCAACCACGCGATCGTCCGCCAGTCACTGCTCGCCGAATTGCCGTCGGTGCGGCGCATGCGGTTGCACCAGCGCATCGCCACCACATTGGAGGACGAGCCCGGCGCCGACGACGAGCTGCTCGCCGAATTGGCCTACCACTACTTCGAATGCGCGTGGGCGGGCAACGCGGCAAAGGCGGTCGAATACTGCCGGCGCGCAGCGGACCAGGCGATGGCGCGCCTCGCCTACGAAGGCGCCGCCGACCTTTACGACCGGGCGCTGCACGCACTGGAAGAGATCGACGAGGAGCTGCCCGACCGTGACGATCAAGTCGCCGCGCTGCTGATCACGCGCTGCGAGGCCCTGCTGGCCGCCGGCGACGTGACTTCGGCGGCCAACGCCGTCACCCAATTGCAAACGGACACAGTCGGTTCCCCCCACCTTGCGGCCTGGGCGACATGTTTCGACGGTCAACTCTCGATGCTGATCCATCCGGAACGACTCGACGAGGTCGAGGCGGCGGTTGGCGCCGCCGCCGACAAACTGGCGGAACTGGGCGACGCGGCCGGAGAAGCCAAGGCGCACACCGTTCGTGCCGGATGCCTCGCCCGGCTTGGCCGAATCGGCGACTGCGAGATCGCCCTCGACGAGGCCCTCACGGCCGCGCGGCGCGCGCGTGAACACCGGCGGGTGAACGCGGTGCTGGCGAACGCACCCCTGGCCGCGTTGTGGGGCCCGAACCCCGTACCGCGGGCGGGCGGTAGGTGTCTGGACGTGGTGCGGCTGCTCCGGATCACCACCGACTCGCCGGCGGTCGAGGCGACGTCGACGCGCTGCCAGGCGGTGCTGGAGGCTTTCCGGGGACGGGCCGCGGCCGCGCGACGCATGATCGACTCGGCCCGTCGCACCGTAAGCGAGTTGGGGCTGCGCCATGCCCTGATGGAGGTCGAGCAGTTCGCCGGCATTGTGGAGTTGGTCGTAGACGAGCCGCCGGCGGCCGAGCCGCATCTGCGCAAGGCCTACAACGGCTTTCGCCGCATGGGGCTCGACGCCGACACCGCCGAAACCGCGGCGCTGCTGGGCCGCACGTGCCTCGCGCTCGGCAAAGATGCCGAAGCGGAGGAATTGTGCGCCGAGAGCGAACGTCTTGCCGGCCACGCGCTGAAGGCGTCGATCGCCTGGCGCACGCTTCGGGCGCGGCTGCTGTCACGCGGCGGTGATCACGACCAGGCGCGCCGGGTCGCCGAGGATGCCGTCGCACTGGCCGAGCGCACCGACGCGTTGGTGGATCACGGTGACGCGTGCCTTTCGCTGGCAACGGTTTTGGGCGCAGTCGGCGACGTTGCGGGTGCGCGAGCCGCCGCCGAGCGGGCCGTCGAGTTGTACGAACGGAAAGGAGCCGGCGCGCTGGCGGAGAGGGCGCGGCTCGTTCTGGGATCCGAGCCGCCCCCCGCCCCGGTGCCCCCCGAACCGCCCGTCGTCAAACTCGAAAACGCTTGCGTGCGAGTGGGTGAGCGCGTCCTGTCTGCCATCGATCGCCAGGCGCGGGACGAACTCGAGGAGCTGTTTTCCGCCCGCCCATTTATCGAGAGCCGCCGAAAGGTAGTCGGATTCACGCAATCCGATCTGTCATCGGACTGGCTAGAAGCGAACCGGCCCATTCTCGAGGCGGGCGACATGCGGATCAGCCAAGTGGTGATCGCCCTGCGGGGTGAGCGCCTGGCCCTCTCCCGGGTAAGGGTGGACAGCGGCGATGTCAGCGTCGGGGCGCCCTATGACGAATTTCTCAGCCTCTACGGCATCGACGACGAAAGCCGCCTATCCCTACAGGTGTGGTTCGATATCGAGGACATCGACGCCGCAATGGCCGAGCTCGAAGGCCAATTCCAGGCGGACCACCCGATTCCGCGGCGATTGGAAAACACGGCCACGCGCGTATTCGAGGAGGAGTGGAAGCACTTCGCGGCGCGCGACTGGCGCGCCATGGCTGAACTCGTGGCCGATGACTATGTCGGCATAGATCACCGGCGGGTCGTCAGTGCCGAGACACAATACAGTCGCGACGAGGTGGTCAGAGACTTACAGGCGGCCGCCGACGTCGGCTTCGCGATCTCGATGGTGGGAGCCGTCGCGATCCGCGGGAAGCGTCTGGTGCTTGCCCGCACTCGCGCCTCCGGTCGCGACCCCGGGGCTGTTGAAAACGACGCCCTCAACGTGGTCGAGATCGACGCCGACAACCGGATCGCAAACGTCGTCACGTTCGACCTCGAAGACATCGAGTCCGCGGTCAACGAGCTCGACGCGCGCTTTGTTGCCGGTGAAGGCGCCGCGTACGCCCGCACGTGGTCGGTAGTAACCGGGGCTCTCACGGCCCACAATCGACGCGAACTGCCGGCCGCAACACCGGATGCGGTGACTATCGACCACCGTCGGGTGGCGACGTTTGCGCCCGGTGAGGGTCTGGAATACATCCGTGCAGGCTGGGATCTCGACCAACAGCTCGACATCTATGTCGAAACAGAGCATCGCCTCAACGACCGCGGCGCCGTTTTCACGTGGGCGGGACATGGAACGTCACGCGACGGCTTCACGGCGGAATGGCGCGGGGTCGACCTGATGCTGGTCGACGACGAAATGATCAGTCGAGTAGAGGTTTTCGAAGAGACGGACCTCGACGCCGCGATCGAAAAGTTCGACAAGCTCAGTCGGTCTGCACCACGGCTGGAAAACGCCGCCAGCCAAACCTACGAGCGCCTGATGCGTTTGTTGGCGGCCCACGACTGGGACGCTATCACCGCAATAGTGGCCGACGATTTGTTCTACAACGACCGCAGGCGCGTGGTGAACGCCGGTTTGCGACATGGGCGCCGTGCGGGGATCGAAGACGTGCGGGCGTTGGTCGACGTCGGCTTCTCGCTGACGATCGTCCAGGTTCCAGCGACCCGGGGCGCGTTCCTCGCGCTCTTGCGTATGCGCGCGTCGGGCAGCGACCCCGAGACGATCCAAAACGACGCCTTCAATATCATCGAGGTCGACGCTGAAGGGCGGATCGCGGCGGTCATTGTGTTGGACCTCGAGGACTTCGACGCCGCCATCGCAGAGCTCGACGCGCGCTACCTCGCAGGCGAAGCCGCCACCCACGCGCACACGTGGTCGGTGATAACGCGGGCATACGCCACGCTCAACAGGTACGAGATGCCAGCCACCACAGCGGACTTCGGGAGCATCGACCATCGCAGAGGAACGGCGTTCGCGGCGGGTGAGCTGATCGCATATGTTCGCGCCGCTTGGAATCTCGCACAAGATGGCACGACACACATTGAGACTGTTCATCGGCTGACCGACGGCGGAGCGCTTGTCACCCATGTAACGCGGGGAACGTCCCAAGAGGGCTTCGAAGCCGAGTGGCGGGAACTCGCCCTGCTGACTGTCGAAGGTGAGCTGCTCAACCGCTGCGAGTTATTCGACGAGGAAGACCTTGGCCTCGCGACCGCGCGCTTCGACCAGCTGAGCCAACCGGCATTGGAGCTCGAGAATGCGGCAAGCCAAATGCACAAGCGCCTGGAATCCGTCTTTGCGGCCCGTGATTGGGACACGATGTCCGCCGTTATGGCCGACGAAATCCGCCTTGACGACCGTCGCCGAACGGTGAATTCCGGTATACGAGAGGGCCGTGCGGCCATTCTTGAAGAGATGTCGGCAACGGTCCGGATCGGTGTCAAGACCATGACGTCTGATGTCATCGCCGTCCGAGGTGACCGTCTGGCACTGTGCCGTAGCCAAACCTGGGGTCGCGACACGGGTCCGGAGGCATTCCACACCGATGTCTTCGACGTCTTCGAGCTCGACGCCGCCGGAAAGGTGTCGGCGCGAATCGTGTTTGACCTTGACGACTTTGACGCCGCGATTGCGGAGCTCGACGCGCGCTATCTCGCCGGCGACGCGGCCGCCCACGCACACACCTGGTCCCTGCTCACCGAGGCCTTCGCGGTGCTGAACCGGCGGGAAATCCCGCCCGTGACGCCAGACTGGACGAGCATCGACCACCGACGACTCGCCTCAATCGGTTCGGGTGATCTGGGCGCATATTTGGTTGCTAGCTGGGAACTCTCGCCACAGTCCCAAATCTACATGGCGGCCGTGCACCGGTTGAGCAACCTTGGTGCGGTGGTTACACACGTGGCCATTGGGACCTCGCCGGAGGGTTTCGACGCGGAGTGGCAGGTCGTTGACGTTGTAATGTTTGACGGCGACCGGATCAGCCGCACAGAGCTTTTCGACGAAACCGACGTCGATGCCGCGATCGCGCGGTTCGAACAATTGCACTCTAAGGCGGCACGGCTCGCAAATGCGGCCAGCCAAGCGGACCAGCAATTCTGGGTCTGCTTCGCAGCCCGCAACTGGACTGCCATGGCAGAGTTGCTCACCAGCGACGTGCGCACGGAAGATCGCCGGCGAATCGTGAACGCGGGGGTCTTGCACGGCCGAGAAGTCCATATCGAAAACATGCGCGCCCTCGCCCAAATCGGTGCATACATCACGTCAGTCGACATCGCGACCCGCGGGAAGCGGCTCACCCTTCGTCATATTCGTTCCGCGAACCAGGACCTGCGTCACGGAGAGTTTGGCAGCGAACTGCTGTACCTCATCGAGGTCAATGCGGACGATCAGATAGCGGCGGGGGTCTTCTTCGACCCCGACGACTTTGACGCCGCAATCGCCGAACTCGACGCGCGGTATCTCGCCGGCGAAGCGGCGGCACACGCGCAGACCTGGTCGGCCATCACGCGCAGCTTTGCGTCGATCAATCGGCGCGAAATGCCTGCGACGACATCGGATTGGGTGAACATCGACCACCGGCGCGGTACGTCGATTGCACCCGGTGAAATGGCTGCGCTGATGGGCGCCGCATGGAGTTCGGAGTCTGATCTGAGGTGCTTCATCGAATGGGTGCACCGTCTGAACGATCGCGGTGTCGTCATCACGCACGTCGCACATGAGACCTCGCGAGAAGGATTCCACGCCGAATGGCGGGTGATCAGCGTGATCACGGTCGAGGGCGACCTGATCAACCGCACCGAAGTATTCGACGAGGCAAGCCTGGCTGCCGCGATCGCGAGGTTCGATCAGCTGAACCAGCCCACGCCCCGGTTGGAGAACGCGGCTAGCCGAGTCGGTATGCGGTACCTGGCCCGCTTCGCGGCGGCCGATTGGGACGCCATGGCCGAGATGCTGGCCGAAGACTTCACCAACGACGATCGCCGTCGGGTGGTGGGCTCGGGAATCCAACAGGGTCGCGATGCCCAAATCGCAGACATGCAGACGGTCGCCGACCTGTGGACTCGAAACGTGACGCCGACTGTCATGGCGATCCGGGGAGAGCGCCTTGCGCTCATGCATCTGCGCTTTGCGGACCAGAAGCAAGGGCCGGATGCGTTCCTCACGGAGGCGCTCGGGGTCCTTGAGATCAATGCCGATGACCGGATCGTCGCGGCCGTCTTCTTCGACGACGTCAAGGCCGCCTTCGAGGAGCTCGACACTCGCTATCTCGCCGGTGAGGCGGCCGCCGATGCCAGCGCGTGGTCGGTGATCACAGACGTTTACAGCATGTTCAACCGCCGCGAACTAGCCGTGGACTGGGTCAACATCGACCACCGGCGAGCCACACCATTCGCCTCCAGCGACGTATCCCAAGTCCTCCGCGACTTCTTCGACCTCACCCCGGAGGCGACCGCCTACATCGAATCGGTGCATCGGCTCAACGACTTTGGGGCTGTCATCACGAATGATTCGCGCGGGCTCTCGCGTGACGGCCTTGACGTCCAGTGGCGCATAGTGCTCCTTCTCGTCGTCGAGGGCGGCCGACTCACCCGCTGCGAACTCTTCGACGAGACAGACTTGGACGCCGCGATCGAGAGATTCGAACAACTTCACCGTCCGACGGTGCGGCGGGAGAATAAGGCGACACGAGTTGCTGACCGCTTCTTCGCAAATGTCCAGGCCCGCGATTGGACAGCGATAGCCCAGACCATGGCCGACGACGGCTGCATCGACGATCGCCGTCGCGTGGTTAATGGCGGGCGTTGGGATGGTCGCGATGTCGTGATCGCAAATATCCGTGCGATCGGCGTAGGTGGGGCCAACATCGCATGGTCCGTGATCGCGATCCGCGGTGAGCGCCTGGCCCTGACCCGTATCAGTTCCTCCAACCTCGGCCTGACGCATGGAGAGTTCGAGAACGCAATGCTCGGCATCGCAGAGATCGATGCTGACGACCGAATGAAGGCTCAGGTCCTGTTCGACGCCCACGACGTCGAGGCGGCCTTTGCCGAGCTCGAGGCGCGGTACATCGTCGGAGAGGCAGCGGGGTCTTCCCGCGCTTGGTCGGTCATCGCAGAGGCCTATGCCGCGGTCAATCGTGGCGAGCTACCGTCGACGACGCCGGACTGGACCAACATCGACCACCGGCGGGGAATAGCGTTCCCACCGGGCAATTTGGAGGCGTACCTCGAAGCCTCATGGGACCTGCTCGCTCCGGGGCTCAACGCCTACATCGAAATCGTGCATCGGTTGACTGACATCGGTGCGGTAGTCACTCGGATGATAGAAGGGACGTCGAGCGACGGCTTCCAGGCCGAGTGGCGAGAGATCGGCATCTCAATTGTCGAGGGTGATTTGATCAGCCGCTCCGAGATCTTCGATGAAACCGACCTCGACGCCGCACTCGCCCGGTTCGAAGAACTGCAACCGCGGGCGCGGCGCCTGGTCAATGCGGCAACCCAAGTGAGTGAACGGTTTTGGAGCTCCCTTAAGACGCGAGATTGGGCAGCGATGGCCGAGATACTCGCCGAGAACGTCGTGTCGCATGACAACCGCCGGGTTGTCAACTCCGGTGAACTGCGCGGGCGAGATCTGAACCTCGCAAACGTGCGGGCCGTCGCCGAGGTCGGTTTCGAGGGTGTTGACTCGACCCTCCTCGCGATTCGTGGGCAACGGCTTGCCCTCTTCCGCATTCGGTCCTCCGCCCACGGGCTCGAGCCGGGTGAGATCAGTGCGGACATGATCGGCGTCGTGGAGATCGACGGGGACAACCGGATGATCGTTCACTCCATATTCGACGCCGACGACTTCGACGCCGCTTTCGCGGAACTCGAAGCCCGGTACATCGCCGGCGAAGCGGCTACCCATGCGCGCGTGTGGTCGCTGGTCACGCAAGGCCACGCTCAATTCAATCGGCACGAGCCTCCCGCAATGACGCCGGACGTGGTCTACGTCGACCACCGTCGCGGCGTGACAATCGCAGGAGCCGACCTTGCCGCATCCGTTCGCGCCGGGTGGGACCTTCTCCCGCAGGTGCACGCCTACGTAGAGACTGTGCATCGAGTGACCGAATTGGGGGCCGTCGCAACCCAAGTGGTCACAGCGACCTCACAAGACGGCTTCGATGCCGAGTGGCAGACGATCACCATTTTCACCTTCGAAGGTGACCGGCTCAGCCGATACGAAGTCTTTGACGAGACGGAGCTCGAAGCCGCGCTCGCCCGCTTCGACGAGCTCAGCCGGCGGATGCCGACCCTGGAAAATGCGGCAAGTCGAGCAGAAGACCGGCTCTTCGCACACTCGGCGGCTCGCGACTGGGTGGCCGCGGCGCAAGTCCTGGCTGACGACAGTTACGTCGATGATCGCCGTCGCGTCGTGAATGTCGGTTTCTGGAATGGTCGTGACGCCGTTTTGGCGAACATGCAAGCCCTGGCTGAAGGTCTTGCCCAAGTGGAACTGAGAGTCATCGCGACTCGCGGGGAGCGTCTCGCCCTCGTTCTCATCCGATCCTTCAGCCCCGACTCACAGCGCGGAGAATTCTTCATCGACATGCTGGGAGTCGTCGAGATCAACACGGAACGTCGAATTTCAGCACACGTCTTCTTTGATCCCGACGAAATCGACGCCGCCTTTGTCGAACTCGAAAGTCGTTACCTCGCCGGCGAAGCGGCCGACCACGCGCACACTTGGTCGCTGATGGTCGAGGCCTATGCCACCCTCAACCGGCACGAGATACCCACTATCTCACCGGACTTCGTCAACATCGACCACCGACGCGGGATCACGTTCGAACCAGGCAACATCGTCAAGTACGTCCAGGCCACCTGGGAGATCGCGCCAGACCTCAAAATGTATATCGAGACGGTGCATCGGTTGACGAACGCTGGATCGGTCATTACGCACAGCGGATACGGCACCTCTCACGAGGGTTTCGACGCGGAATGGCGCGAAACCATTTTGTACACGTTCAACGACGGCCTGATGAACCGCTGCGAGATGTTCGACGAAGAAGACCTCGACGCCGCGCTCGCGCGCTTCGAGGAGCTGCAACCCGATGCTCGGCGGCTGGAAAACGCGGCAACCCTTGCCGATCAACAGTTCTGGGGGTACATCGCGGCAGGTGACTGGACCGCCCTGGGGACCATCCTGGCTGATGACGTGGCCAATGACGACCGCCGGCGGACCGTGAACGCCGGCATTCGGCGAGGTCGAGATTCCGATGTCGCCAACATGCGAAGCCTTTCCGAGATCGGGGTCACCCACGTCACATCGACCATCATTGCGACCCGCGGCGAACGACTTCTCCTCAGACGTACGCGATTCTCTCTGGACGAAGGGCCCGAAGACTTCAACGTCGAGCTGCTCTGTGTCGTCGAACTCGACGCCGCAAATCGGATTGCGACACGCGTCCTGTTCGACCCCGACGACATGGACACCGCCTTCGAAGAACTCGATGCGCGGTACCTCGCCGGTGAGGCGGCCGCCCACGGGCGGACGTGGGAGATCATCGCGGGTTCCTATGCTTCGATGAACCGGCGCGAGCTGTTTCCGACGACACCGGATTGGGTGAACGTCGATCACCGACGACCCGGAATGTTCGAGGAAGGTGGCCTAAACGCATCCCTGCGTTCGCTGTGGCAGTTGACCTCAGACCTGACCTTCCGGATAGTGGCCGTGCATCGCTTGACTGATGCGGGCATGGTTTGCTCCCATGTGGCCCAGGGTGTTTCACACGACGGCTTCGACGCCGAGTGGCGAGGGATTGAGGTCCAGACCATCGAGGGTGATCGGATTAATCGCTGCGAAATCTTCGACCAAGACGACCTCGACACTGCGCTGGCGCGGTTCGACGAGATCACCGCGGCCAGGCCCGTCGGTGACTGACACAGTCCCGCAACAACAACCGCTCTACCTCTTGGCGGACAGTCAGCTGCTCTTCTGGAAACGGCGGGACCGGCTGATCCTCGATACCGCCCTTAATGGACTATCCTGCGGCACAACGGTTACCGCGGCCTACATCGGTGCCTCCAACGGGGATCGTCCAGAGTACTACGAAATTTTCGAGGCGGCGATGGATGCCGTCGGCATCACCGACCGGCGCATGATCGCCTCGTCATTCAGCCCACAAGACCGCGCCTACCTCGAGAACGCCGCCTTGATCGTCCTCGCGGGCGGCGACGTCCGTCTTGGCTGGAACACCTTCGAGAGGACGGGGATGAAGGAGGTGATTCTGGACCGACACGCGAACGAAGCAGTCCTGGTGGGCATTTCGGCCGGGGCGGTCCAGCTCGGACGCTACGCAATTGCCGATCCGCCGGAATCCGCCGTGCCCGAGCGGCTCGATGGGTTCGACCTCGTCCCCATGGCCATCGACGTGCACGACGAGCGGGCCGGGTGGGGGCGGCTGTCGCGGACCATTGAAGACCTGAACGGGGCGGCCGCCGGGCTCGGCATCCCGTCCGGCGGCGGCGTCATCGCCCACGCGGACGGCACCATCGAGCCACTGCGCCGTCCCGCGCGCAAATTCGTCTTCGACGGCGCTAGCGTCGTGGCCTCAACCGTGCCCGCCGCCTAGGCGGTCACCGATCATCGCCGTCTCGGGCGGTGCGCCGCCAGCACGTCGGCGTTGGCCAACGACTGGGCCTCAGCGGCCAGCGTCGAAGCCCTGTTGGCGTACGCAATCGCGTCGGCGGCGTTGCTTGCCTCATGGGCATGCGCCGCCGCCAAATGCCCTTTGGCTTCCTCTAATCGGGCCTGCGCCTTGGCGCCGATGCTCTGGCGATGGCTGGTGACGTAGTCGGAGATCTGGCGCATTCTGTTATCCGCGGTGGCCAAGGCCTGCGCCAACGACTGCCCCTCAATACTCCCCTGCCCAGCGCTGACGGCGGCGCGTCGGCGCTGCCGGCGCGCCACATACAACAGGAAAAGTGCCGCGACGACGACCACGGCGACACCGACGATGACGATCGGCAGCCACGGCCGCTTCGATGAGCTTGCCGGCTCAGGCAAGTTCGCCGATTTGTCCAGCCCGTCGGCCGCGGCGACGGCGGCGCCCGCCCAATTTTTCGTGGCCACCGCGGGGTCAATTTTGCTGCGCTGCAGGTCGCTTAATTCGGTTGCGGTGAGACTGCGCGGCGGCACGGTGAACTTGTACAGCTTGGTGTTGGTGGCCACGGCGAGCAGCGCATCGTGGTCGCCCAGCCGGCTTTCGCTACGGGTGCGTTCGGCCCAGTTATCGGGCTTATATCGGTTGAAGTTATCGACGTAGACGACCCACAGCCAAATGCGCTGATCGTGGTAGAGCCGGTCGAGCGCCGAGCTGACCGCGGCCCGGTCTGAGTCGGTCAGCGCCCCGGTCTTGTCGGTGATGTGATCCGCGAGCTTGGACGGGGGTTGCGCGGCGGCGGGGTTCGCCACCGGCAGCCCCACCGCGAGGATCGTCAGAATCACACCGACCAGGCGAACGACGCGCATACCGGTAATTTAGCCGTGATTCACGCATGCGGAGTGACGAGGAACTTTTCTCCGGTGGCTCGCTTGAGGTATGCGTTGAACGCCTCGGGTTTGAGCATGCCCGCGAGCGATACCTCGCGGGTATAGCTACTCGCGAACGTCGTGGTGAGCTCCGCGGCGACCCGGGCACGCAGCCGGCGGATCGTCTCGGCGCCCGCGCTCTGCAGAAACGGGGTGAGCAGCCACCCGCCCACACCCCAAGCCATTCCGAAGTTTCTGTTGAGCACGGTGGGGCCGGTGTCGAGGGCGCCGTAGATGTACACCTGCTTGTGAACGCTCGACCCGTAGCGCGAGTACTGGGCCGCGGTCGAATTGGCCGCCTCCTCCATGCCATTGAGGATCTGGCTCGCCAGCGTTCCGCCACCCGTGGCGTCGAACGCGAGCGTGGCCGATGTCGCCTTGAGCGCCTCGACGAGATCGGTCGCGAACGACGGCGACGTCGAGTTGAGCACATGGGTCGCGCCGAGAGACTTCAGCAGCTCTTCTTGTTCGGGCTTGCGGACGATGTGAACCAGCGGTATCCCGTCCTGCTGGCACAGCTTGACCAGCATCTGGCCGAGGTTCGAGGCTGCGGCGGTGTGCACGAGAGCGGAATGCCCTTCGCGACGCATGGTTTCGGTCATGCCCAGCGCCGTCATCGGGTTGACGAAGGACGACGCCCCGTCCCGGGCCGTAGCACCATCGGGCAGCACTAGACAGGCGGATGCGTCGACCGCTCGGTATTGCGAGTACATTGCGCCGCCCGCGATTGCCACCGTCTTTCCAACCAACGCCTGGGCGGCTTCGGACGACCCCGCGGCCACCACCGTGCCCGCGCCCTCGTTGCCGACGGGAAGCGATTGGTCGAGTCGAGCCGACAGGCCCTTGAGGCTGGTCTCCCCGACAGGCGCGGTGACGACGGGGCGCTCCGGTGTGCCCGCGACCGTCGCCTTGGTCATGTCCGCGCCGGCAATCAGCAGACCCAGGTCCGACGGGTTGATGGGCGAGGCTTCCACACGCACCACCACCTCGTTGGCACCGGGGGTCGGTACCGGCACCTCGTGCAGCGAGAGTTCGAGCGTGCCCTCCGACGTCACCAACGAACGCAGTTCCAGGGCGGTGTCGGGCAGATCTGCGGACATGGGCTCTTCCTCGTTCCTGTCAGGGGCTTCTGTCGTCCTCAACGTCACACCCGGCTACACATCTTCCGCCGCGGCGTCGAGGTAAAACCAGCGGCCGGCGCGGCGCTCGAAGCGGCTGCGCTCGTGCAGAGCGCCCATGCGGCCGCCCGACTCGAACCGGGCCGCGAACTCCACCTCGCCAGAATCGTCGTTCGGGCCGCCGGCGACGACGTCAAGCACGTCGAGGCCGGTCCAGGTGATGTTGGGGTCGACGGCCACGTCGGCCGGCCGGGTGCGCGGGTGCCAGGTGCGAAACAGGTAGTCGGCGTTGCGGTGCGCGAACGCCGAATACCTCGAACGCATCAATTCCTCGGCCGTTCGGGCCTGGACCTCGCCGTCGTGCAGCGGTCCGCAACACGCGGGATAGTCGTCGCCACTGCCGCAGGGACACGGTTCTGGACTGACGTGGCGGCCAAACATCAGGATCGACTGCCCAGCAGCCGTCGCTCGATCACGTCCGCACCGCGGGTGACCCCACCCGTTGCCTTGAAGCCCTCGGCGACTCGCTGGGCCCCAGTTGTCATCGAAATAGCTTCCAGCACTTTTCTTTTCAGCCTTGCTGGCGTGAGTCTTTTTGCCGGCAAACGGGTTCCGCTGCGCGATACCTCGACCCGTCTGGCCACCTCGAACTGGTCGCGGCCATAGGGCACGGCGCACACGGGGACGCCGCGCGCAAGCGCCTTCTGTGTGCTGCCCATGCCGCCGTGCGTGACGGCAACCACGGCCCGGCTGAGCACCAGCCCATGCGGCACAAACTCCCGCACCGTGGCGTTGGCGGCCACGGCAATGCCATCGGGTACTCCAGACGGGTACGTGGCGACGACGTGTACCGGTTCTGCGGCCAACGCTTCCATTGCGGCAACGGGCAATCCGCTGTCAGACTGGCGATCCGATGAGGTTGTCACCAACACGATCGGACGGTCTATGTCTTCTAGCCACCCGGGAGGAGCGGCCGGTGGGTCGAACTCGCACGGCCCGATGAGCTCGACGGAATGCCCCCAATCGGGGTGCGCGTACTCGAACGGCTCGCCGGTTGCGACGAGCAACAGCGGCGCGCGCCTCATTAATTCGTCGACGGTGCGGACGGTCGCGGCGCCAGCGGTTGCGCGGACCGCGCTCAGCGGCCCAAGCAACGCACGCTCGAATGGTGCGGCCACGAATGGGCGGACCGCCTCGTCACGCAGCCGGCCGACCAGCCCGGGCAAGGGACGCAAACCCGGCCCGAACGGCGGTGCGCCACGCGATCGCAGGAACGGCGTGTACGGCCAGAACGACACCCAGGGCAGGGCACCGGCGTCCGCCACCGCCGCCGCACCCCAACAGTTCGCGTCCACCACCAGCAGATCGGGCCTTCCCGTGGCGATGGCCGCACGCAGATCTTCGACCTCGTGGGCGGCGCGCTCGACGAGAACCTCGAACGCCATCCTCAAGGCGGTACGGCCATTCGGCGCCATCCAGTCGGTCATAGCCAATGCTTCGATCCGCCGATCGATCGCCGTCGTCTCGAAGCCCTGCTCGCGGCCGGTCGGGACGCCCTCGGTGAGCGTTTTCAGGATGATGCGGTGACCGCGCCGCTGAAGTTCGATGAGCAACGCGACGATTGGATACAGGTTTCCGCGCGCAGGCGACGTGTACGCCAGGATGATGGCCATCGGAATCAGGGATTCCGACGTTCGGCCCTGTCAGGCATGAGCGGATAGTTTATCGACAACGGTTGATCCGCGACCGCGCTTCGGCGGTTCGCCCGCGTTCCTGATCGGGTGTCTGCCGCCCCGGTGGACGTTACGCTTGACCGGCAGCCACCTCGAGGACGCGGAAATGGTCACATGACGGGGTCAGCATGTCGGAGGTGCGGCACCGAGCCTCGCGCCGGCGCCCGCTTTTGTGATGCTTGCGGAGCCCCCATCGATGCGGTCGCCGCACAGGCGGAACACAAACAGGTGACCGTCCTCTTCGCCGACGTGGTGCGGTCAATGGCTCTCGCCGCGATTGTCGATACCGAACGACTGCGCGAAGTGATGGGCGACCTTTTCAACAGCTGCGGGGCGGTCATCCAACGCTACGGCGGCACGGTCGACAAGTTCACCGGTGACGGCATCATGGCGCTGTTCGGTGCCCCGATCGCCCTGGAAGACCACGCGATCCGCGCGTGTATCGCGGCTCTGGAGATCCAGACCGAAGTGGCAACGCTAGCCCGTGATGTGCAGGATCGCGATGGCATTGCGCTTTCGCTGCGGATCGGACTGAACTCCGGCGACGTAGTGGTCGGTCAAATCGGTGCCAGCCCTTCCAGTTACACGGCAATCGGCGCACAAGTGGGGATGGCTCAGCGGATGGAAGCCGCCGCTCCCCCGGGTGGTGTCATGCTCAGTGAAGCCACCTCCCGCCTCGTCGAGCATGTCGCAGTGCTCGGGGATCCACAGATGGTGTCCATCAAGGGCGCAGCGGAACCCGTCCCCGCTCGGCGTCTGGAGGCGATGGCCCGCGGCAAGACGCTGACCGCGCGGATTGAATCGACCATGGTCGGTCGAGATGACGAAATCGCCGCCTTGCGGGTGGCCCTCAACGACGCGGTCGAGGGCCGAGGCTGCGTCGTCGGCGTCTCCGGGCCTGCCGGTATCGGCAAGAGCCGGATCTCTCGCGAGCTGCTGAAGATGGCCCAGGCCCATGGGGTGAAGGTGTTCTCGACGTTCTGCGAATCTCACGCCAGCGCAATCGCCTTCACCGTCGTTGCCCGGCTCGCCCGCGACCGATTCGGGCTGAACGAACTCGACCCCGCAACCGCCCGAGCGGCGCTGAGAACTCAACTCACCCAGGCCGACCCCGAGGACCTGATACTGCTCGATGAGCTCGCCGGCATTCGCGATCCCAACGTACCCTCGCCCAACGTCTCAGCGGACGCCAGGCGGCGACGCTTGGCCGCGCTCCTCAAAACCGCTGCTCTTCAACGCAATACTCCGTCGCTTTACATCATCGAGGACGCCCACTGGATCGACGAGACCAGTGAGGCGATGCTCGCCGACTTGATGACCGTGATCCCCAGGACACGGTCGATGGTCGTTGTCACCTACCGTCCGGAGTACAAGGGCGCCCTGGCGCAGACGCCCGGTTTCCACAGGTTCGACCTGAAGCCGTTGGATGGCTCGGCGGCATCGACGATGACCGTCGAATTGATGGGCCGCGACCCCTCGCTCGTCGAGCTCGCAGAACGCATCGTCGAGCAATCGGCCGGAAATCCGTTCTATGTCCAAGAGATCGTGCGCGAATACGCCGAACGCGGGGTTATCGTCGGCGAGCGAGGCGCATACCAGCGGCAACAGGACGTCGGCGATGTCAGTGTGCCTCCCACCCTGCAGGCGACTATCGGCGCCCGCATCGATCGCCTGACGGCTCCGGCCAAGCACGTTCTCAACGCCGCAACCGTCATCGGATCCCGTTTCAGCACCGAACTTCTCGCCGTGGTGCTCAACGAAACCGACGGTCAATCACAAGTAGCCCTTGCCGAGTTGGTGCACTCCGAGCTCATCGATCAAGTCATGTTCACACCGCGCGCCGAGTATGCGTTCCGCCACCCGCTCGTCCAAGCCGTCGCCTACCAATCTCAGCTCAAACAGCCACGCGCCGAGCTTCACCGGCGCCTGGCCGCGGCTATCGAGCAACGCAACGCCGTGGCGCTCGATGCAAACGCGGCGTTGATCGCGGCTCACCTCGAGGCCGCGGGAGATCTGCGTGACGCGTTCGGCTGGCACATGCGGGCCGGAACGTGGTTCACCAACCGCGACATCAACGCCGCACGCGCGAGTTGGCAACTGGCGCAACGGCTGGCGGATCAGATGCCCGGCGGCGAACCCGACCGGGATGTGATGCGTGTGGCACCTCGCGCCCTGCTGTGCGGAAGCGCATGGCGGGCCGGCGGCAGCGTCGCCGATGCCGACTTGGAGGAGCTGCGCGACCTGTGCGCCAGCGCCGATACCCAGGTGCCCCTGGCGTTGGGGATGGCCGGTTTGTTGATGCAGCAGGCGACGCACGCGCGCAATCGTGAGTCGCTGCGCTTGATACCCGAATACGTGGAACTGCTGGAAGCCATTGGAAGCCCTGAGCTGACGGTGGCGCTGCTCTATCCCGCGATATACGCGAAATATGAGGCGTGCGAGATGTCGGCAGTCGTGCAGCTAGCACAGCGCGTGATCGATCTGGCCGACGGTGATCCTGTCAAGGGGAATCTTCTTACCGGCTCACCTCTGGCGTTCGCGACGGCCATGCGCGCATCGGCACGATGCGCTCTGGGGCAACCGAACTGGAGGGGCGACTTCGACCAGGCGATCGCGTTCTCCCGCGTGGACCCGACGACCTTCGTCTCGATTGTCATGTTCAAATACATGTTGGGCATCTCGATCGGGGCGGTGGCGGCAGACGCCGAGGCGCTGAACGACACCGCGGAGGCGTTGCAGACCGCTCAGCGATGCAGTGAAGACTTCGCCGTGCATGCGGCGCAGCTAGCGCGGGGAATCGCCCTCGTCTCCGAGGACGGCGCTGATCGTTCTGCCGGTTTCGAGCTGCTTGCCGAAGCGCGGTCCGCCGCGCTGAGTGAGCGATTCATCCTGGGGACCGTGCCGATCATCGACCTCCACATCGCGAAAGAAAAAGTTCGGGCGAAGGAGATCGACGGCGCGATTGAATTGTCGCGCCGCGTGATCGCCGAGCTGCTGGCGACGGGGCCGCCGGTGT
This sequence comes from Mycobacterium sp. UM_11, assembly GCF_001414075.1. Taxonomy (NCBI): domain Bacteria; kingdom Bacillati; phylum Actinomycetota; class Actinomycetes; order Mycobacteriales; family Mycobacteriaceae; genus Mycobacterium; species Mycobacterium sp. UM_11. The sequence goes on from NZ_LATC01000013.1 coordinate 56,052, forward strand.
ACCTGGGTGCGGCCACCAGCGTTCTGGTCGAAGCATTGCTGCGGCGGGGCAGCGACGCCGATCTGATGGCCGCGCGTGACGCCATCCGCGACCTGGCGGCGGTTCGGACGGAGCCGAACTTCGTGGCCTACGAGCTACCACTGCGGCATTCGCAGGCGCTGCTGGCGCGCGCTCGTGGCGACACACTGGAGTACCGGACCCATGCGGGTCGCTACGAGGCCCTGGCGCAGGCGGTCGAGTTCCAAGGTCACACCTCGGCGGGGCTTGGCGCGCGGTAGGCGTCAGTTCACCTGTGCCCCATTCACCGCTCGGCGCGCCACCGCAGCGGCACATGAACCGGGTGCCAGCCGTCGAAGATTTGGCTCGGAGCAGGACTGTAGGGTCTGGGATGCCACGCCTTGGGGACGTCCCCGGCGTCCCAGTCGAACCAGAAGAACGGGACCTCGGCAAGCCACACTTCGAAAAACAGGCTCAGCAGGTCGCGGACGAGGTGCGACGCCGGGCACCGGTGCGGTCCTCCCCCGAAGCTCCAATTCCGTTGCGGTCCATCCAATTTGAAGGCGTGGCCCGACATTTCATCGGCCTCGTCGCGGTGAACGAGTCCGACGCACAGATGGACGGGGGTGCCGGCCGGAATGGTCGTTTCGCCGATCGTCACGCTGCGACTCGTGATTCGTGAAACGGTCTTGGCGCCGCCATCCAACCGCAGCAGCTCCTCGATGAAGCTGCGTAGCTTATCGGGGTTTTCGCGTAGCTCCCGCTGAAGCGTGGGCCTCCGCGCCAGCACCGCCAGTCCGGCCTTCATCGCGAACGACGCGAAGATCAAACCGCGCAGCACCGACCCGATCATTCCGAGCACTTCTTCGTCGGTGAGCGCTTCGCCGGCGAGGCGGCTGATCACATCGGCGCCACCGCGCGGCTTACGGCGGGCGGCGCCCACCAGCTGCGGGCTGAGCGCTTCGAGACTGACGTCCGCCGGCAGCCCAGAAATCGCGAAGAACGCCGCGCGCCAGGCAAAGTCAGCGGCATTGGCGCCGTCGCAGTGGTCCAGTTGCGTCACGACGTCGCGGATGCCGTTTTCGATGATTGCGCGCACGGGCTTGAGCATTTCCCGCGAATTGCCCGGATTGAACAGCAGGTCGACCATGATTTTGCGGTACGGCCCGAACGGCGGATTGCCGGGCATCAGTTCGCTTTGGCGGCTGGCGAATAACTCGCCATCACGGACCGCGGCCAGGACGTCGTCCCGCCGCCACAACACGTAGGTGCCGTCCGGCTCCCGCAGTACCCTTTGACCCGTCCGCTGCGCGGCGGCCAGCCACTCCCGGAAACCCGCGGCGGCAACCTCGTCGGACCGCATGACTTCCGCCGCGGCGGAGGCGGCCTCGCCCGCAGACTCGGTCACGGCGCACCACCCATACAGGTTAATTTAGCCGGAATCAGCTCTCACCGATCTGGAAGGTGAACTCGTGGCCGCAGATGCGAATGCGGTCACCGTCGGCCAGCGTCGCGCTGGTACGGATCCGCTGCTCCGCGACCTCGACTCCGTTGGCCGACTGGAGATCGGTGATCACGAAGCTGTTGCCGGTGTCGACGAGCACCGCGTGGAAGCGGCTCACGGTGTCGTCGTCGAGGACGATGTCGTTGTCGGCGAGGCGCCCGATCCTGGTGGCCGCCCCTCGCAGGGGGTGACGCCGTCCGGTGGCGTCACGCAGGTGGGCAACGGCGGACGCCCGGACCTCGGTACGCCACTGGAACGTTCTGGCGGCACGCTTCGCGGTCGCGCGTGCCGCGTGCTTGACGTCCAGCGGCTCTTGGCTCAAAACCCTTTGGTGAAGGCTTCGCAACGTTGGGCCAGGGTCGATGCCGAGGTCCTCGGCGAGCGCACTCTTGAGCCGACCGTATGCGTCGAGTGCATCGTATTGGCGGTCCGCTACGTAGTAGCCGGTTATCAATTGCGCCCACAGCGGTTCTCGGTAGGGGTGCTCGGCCACCAGCGCCTCCAATTCGGGAATTATGGAGTGTGTTCGCCCGCAAGCGATTTCGGCTTCGGCCCGCGCCGTCAGGGTCACCAGCCTGTCCTCCGCGAGGGCGGCCGCGAACGGCCCGACGAACTCGAAGTCCCGCAGATCTTCGAGAACCGGTCCGCGCCACTCGGCCAGCGCGTCCGATAGGTGGCCGCTGGCCTGTTCGAACCGGCCTGCGGCGGCGGCCTGGATCCCCGCCTTCTGTGCGGTTGCGAAGCGGCCGAGGTCGCAGTCCGCATCGGGCACGTTGAGCCGATATCCCGGTGGGGCACTGACCAGAACGTCCGCCGGATCCACCCCGGCGCCGCTGACCAGTCGGCGGAGCCTGGACACGTGCGCGTGCAGGCTCGCCCGGGCCTCGGGAGGCGGGCGCTCCTGCCACGCCGCGTCGATCAATGAGTCGATGGAGACGGTGCGGTTCCGGTTGATCAGCAGCGCCGCCAGCACCGCGCGCTGCTTGGCCGGTCCGAGCGGAAGGTCGGTGCCGTCGGCGCGCATCTGCAACGGCCCCAACACGCCAAACTGGAGAGCGTTCTGGGCCATCGCGGTGGCAATCCCTTCAGCCGGCGTTAAACCCCATTCTGGGGTGTGGTCTGCGCCGTCACCACAGGTAGACGCGCGCGCTGCTGCCCCCGACGCAGGTGATCCAGCTTTCCCCGGGGTGCTGCTGACAATGCATGAGGAAGTTCGATCCGTTGCACAGCGCTCCGGGCACCGTTTTGCAGTCGACAGCCCCCGGCGCGGAAACGGCGCGTGGCAGCGGGCTGGCATCGCCGTATTCGGCCCAATACGACGTCAGCACGCTGTTGGCGAACAGGCATGAGGTTTCGGGTGTCCCGCGTCCGGCACGGCTGCCGAAGCCGGTGGCCGTCGGCAACGAGAAGCCTTGGTCGCAGGACTGATGCAGGCTGCTCATGTCGGGCCCGGTGATCAATGGGGGCTGGACGGCGCGCGCGGGCGGGGCCTGTTGCTGGCCCGTCGGCGGGTGGGCGAGAACACCGACGGCGACTGCGATTCCCGCGAGGATCAGGGCGGCCGCGGCCCCGATCACGGTCGGTAGCACCCACCGCCGCCGGCGCCTTTCCGACCGGGGCTCGCGATGTTCGGCAGCGGCGAGCTGGTCCGTCGGGCCGCCGGAGGCCATGGTGGCGGCGGTGAACGGTCGCGTGCGGTCACCCTCGGCCGATGGGCTTCCCAACGCGCGCTGCGCGGCGCGGGCGAGGCCGCCCGCCGTCGCGTACCGGTCGTCGGGGTGCTTGGCCATCCCGCGGGCGACGACGTCGTCGAACGCCGGGGGAACGCGCCGATTCACCGCGCTCGGCCGGGGCGGCGGCAAGGCGAGATGCGCCGCCACCAGATGCTCGAGGCTGTCGCCGTCGAACGGAGCGTCCCCGGTCAGCGACTCGTACAACACGCACGCCAGCGAGTAGACGTCGACGGCGGGCGTGGCCACTTTGCCGTTAAATCGTTCGGGCGCCATGTAATTCAACGTGCCGATCTGTGTGCCGACCGTGGTCAGCCGGGGATCGGCCGTGGTCTGCGCGATTCCGAAGTCGACGAGATACACGAAATCCGCGGGCGTGACGAGGATGTTCTGCGGCTTGACGTCGCGGTGGATCAATCCTTCGGCGTGTGCGGCGTCGAGCGCGTCGGCGACCTGGCTGACGATGGCCACCGCCCGTGCGGGCGCCAGCGGCCCCTCCGCGATGAGGTCGAAAAGCGTCTGTCCCTGCACCAAACGCATGTCGATGTAGAGGTTGCCGTCGATCTCCCCCCAGTCGTGGATGGGAATGACATGCGGTTCTTGCAGCATCGCCGCCGCCTGGGACTCCCGCTGGAACCTGGTCCGGAAGGTGGTGTTGGCTGAGAGCTCTTCGGCGAGCACCTTGAGAGCGACGGTCCGCCTCTTGCCGGTGTCGTAGGCCTCGTAGACCACCCCGCCGCCGCCCTTGCCGATCCGGCGGGTGATGTCGTATTTGCCGAACGTCGTGCCGACGCGCGAGTCCACCGCCATCGCCCTCGATTCCTCGGGTACCGACGCAGTATCTCCCCTGCCGGCCGAGCGACGCACCTGTTTGCCGCAAAGCCGTCGCGAGTGGTTCGGCGGCCCCGCAAGGTTCGCGCAAGAAACACGCAAGGCGTCCGCCGCAACCTTTCCGTGACCGGGCATCGAGGCCCAGCGCAACGACAAACTCTCCTACCGAAGGAACCGAAGATGGCAACACTGTCACACCCCCGGAGTCGGCGCACCGGGCTCCGCCGCAAGCTGGCGTCCGCCCTGGTAGCCATGATTGCGGGCTCGGCAACAATCAGCCTGGCGACTACGGCCCACGCCGAGCCCGAGGCGATGGCGGCGCACGGCGTCGAGGCGCCGCTATCGGCCGTCCCATGGTCACAGGTCGGCCCGGGCTGGTTGCTCGCCATGTGGAGCCCCGCCCCCGGGCTGCACCCCGGCGAGTCTCCTCCCCCCGGCGCCCCGTCGTGGCAGACGGCCGTCACGACTCTGTACCTGGTCGACCCGGCGGGTGGCCGCTACCCGATCACCACCTTCCCGCCACCCGGTAACGGTCCGAGCCCGGACCTGATCGACTGGTCGGGCGACGGCACCCGCGCCCTGTTTTCCACCGGGGGGAAGGCCGGGACCGTCATCACCGAGGTCGACCTGCGCAGCGGCACCAAAACGTCGTTCACTGTCGACGGCACCCACCCCTCGGTTCGCTATACGCGTCCGGACGGCAAAGCGCTGCTGCTGTACCGGGCCATGGCCTCGCAGACCCGCTCACTCGAACGAGTGGACCTCGCCGGCAACCACCAGCTGACGTACCCGATCGGGCAGGACTTCGAGGGTTATCTGTCCACGCCGGACGGCACCCAACTAGTGCTGGGGACGGCCTCGGGCGTGGCCCTGATGGGCAACGACGGGGCGGCCGGCAGGGCCCTGCCAATCGCCGGTGATAAGGACTGCACGCCGATGCGGTGGTGGGACCCGGACTCGACGGTCGCGCTCACCCGCTGCGCGTCGCGGCTGTGGCTGGTGCCCATCGACGGCGGCGCCCCGACCGCCCTCACCGCGCCGACCAACGGCAAAGGTCCCGATTACGGCGACCTGAACGCCTGGCAACTCCCGGCCGGAACGTTTGTGCAGGCAGCGGGCGCGTGCGGGGTGATCTATCTCGCCAAGCTCAACGGCGACGGAACGACGGCACCCGTCGCGGTGGCGAGCGTGAAGGGCCGCAGCGTCGTCGTGGTCGGCGTCAACGGGGGCGACCTCAACCTGCAAGGGAGGGCTGGATGCGGAAGCGGCCAGTCGCTGATCGACTACAACCCCGCGGCCGGGACCTCAACCGTTCTGCTCGGGCCGACGGTCAACGGCGGCGGCGTCATCAGCGCGGTGCCCTACCCGGGCCAGCGGTGAGGGGAACTGGCATGACGAAAGTTGCTCAGGGCCACAGACGCACCGCGTCGATCGCTCTCGCGGTCGGGATCGCCACGGCCGCAGTGGTATCCGGCGGATGCTCCACAACGATCCCCGGGGCGCCCGTGGCCGCCAGCGCCGCTCACGCGGTGACCTATGGCCCGCAAGTCGAGCTGCCGTTCGGTAAGTTGATCAACCACCTCGCCGGCGTGGCGGTGGACGCCGCGGACAACGTGTACGTGCTCGACTTGCACTACGGGCAGGTGTGGGAGATGCCCGCGGGCACCAATCACCCGGCGCCGCTGCCGTTCCGGGATCTCGGTCAGGCCCTGGATGCGGCGGTGGACACCGCGGGGAACCTCTACGTCACCGACGGTCACCACAAGCGGGTGCTTAAGCTGACGCCCGGCTCCACGAAGCCCACCGTCCTGCCGTTCACGGGTCTCGACGTGATCGTGGGCCTCGCGGTGGACGCCGCCGGCACAGCCTACGTCAGCGACTCGGGCACCCAGCAGGTGCTGCGCCTGGCGCAGGGGTCAAGTATTCCGACCGCCTTGCCGCTCAACGGCATTCATCCCGGCGGCGTGGCGGTGGATGCCAACGGCGACGTCTACGTCGTCGATTCCGGCGGTAAGCGCGTGCTGCGGCTGGCACCCGGCGCCGATAGCCCGAGTGTGCTGCCGTTCACCGACCTCCAGCTACCCGGCGATGTGGCGGTGGACAGGGGCGGAAACGTCTACGTCACCGACTTCAGCGCCAACCGGGTACTGAAGTTGAATAGAGGCGCGAGCGCCCCGACGGTGCTACCGTTCCACAACCTCAAGAACCCCGGCAGTGTGGCGGTCGACAGCGGAGGCAACGTGTACCTCAACGACAGCTCCCACTTCCGCATCCTCAAGCTGCCGGCCCGATGATGGTCACCGTGAGGGGTGTGCTGGCCGGGATTGCGGCCGCGGCGTTGATCGGTGGCGCGGCGGGGTGCGGCACGTCAAGCGTCGTCCGACAGACCACGACGACCACGACATCTGTTGCGCTGCAAGGGCGGAGCGCGTGCACCGATCTCGACGGAACCGTGGGTCCCGACGGGATCTGCCATGTGCGAAGTGCCACGCCCACCTACACGATCGAGATGAGCTTTCCCATCGACTACCCGGAGATAGATTCGGTGGCCGCATTCCTCAAACGCAACCGCGATGACTTCATCGACTGGGTCACCCAGGTGGGGCCGGGCCAGAAGCGGGGCCGGCCATACCTCTACGCCGTCACCGCGAAGACGTTTCGTTCGGGGGCGCCGGGCTCCGGCACCCAGAGCCTGGTGCTCACGATCGACAATGACACCGGCCTGGCCCACGAGGGCCACCCGAACACCACGTTCCGGGCGTTCAACTTCGATCTCGCCAAGCGCGTCCCGATCACCTTCGACACCTTGTTCAAGCCCGGGACGAGACCGCTCGAGGTGCTCGACCCGATCGTCCGACGCAAGTTGGATGCGCCGGATGCCGAACTCGACGAGGAGACCTACCAGAACTTCGCGATCACGAACGACGCGGTGATCTTCTTCTTCGGCCAAGACCAGGTGGTACACGACAACGCCGGGCCCCACCAAGTCGCGGTGCCCCGCAGCGAGCTGGCGCCGCTACTGGCGTAAGCCGTTTCGACGGAAGGGATTCCGCCTTAAGAAATTTCCCGCGTTGGGCGCGACGTTGGCCGACCACCCCTGCGCGGGAGGCGGTTTGGGCAGCCGGGCGGGCTAGATTATGAAGCAGCTGGGCGCACCGGGCGTGCAGCTGGTGGCGCATCCCGAGGCGGCCAGGGGGGTGAGCGCGATGACCAGGGCGATGAAAATTTTGCCGAGACCAGACATGACGTACTCCGCTCTGTCGAGACTGTGCCCGAGGCGCTCCTCAGCGTACGCGCGTGGCTATTCCGTCAAGTCTTTTTGCGCGACTTCTGTTGAATCAGGAAATGGTGATGAGCCAAACGACGCTACACACCCTGGTCATCGCCCACGGAAGTTCGTTAAAACGCAGTGCTGCCCGACGGCTTGAACACGAAGCCATGCTGACCGTGCGAGGTATCGAGGCATGCCACCAGGTGGTCGGCGCTCACCGCGCACGTGGCGTCGCGGTAGGTGAGTTTCTGTCCCGCATTCAGCAGCAGTCCGCGCGTGTAGGGCGCGCCGCAGTTGTCGCCCGTCTTGTTGATGACGTATGCCGGACCTGAACCCGGGCTTGCCTTGGCGACCGCGCAAGGGTTTGCATCGGGCATGTCTCCCAGGCAGTTGATGTCTTGCGAGTGCCAAGCCGGTACTGGCTCTGCGGCCTCGAACCAGCATTGAATGTTGTAGGGAGTCGAAAAGTGCGCGTACTGAAGGCCTCTCGACGGGGCTTCGATGTAATTCTCGGCCGGTACCGGAGCGAAACCGCCGAGGTCCGGAAAGTCGCCCGGCTGCGCAGCGGCATGTTTCGGTGTCGTACAGGCAAGGCACGTCAACGCGCAAACGACGGATAGCATCTGCATGGCCAAGCGGGTGACGGCGCGCATCTGTGCCTCCTCAACTTCCCGGCGTGACGGTGAACGTGGTCGTGTAGGTGTGCGGATCGTAAACCCCGTCACCGAAGGTGCTTACCCTCATCGACACCACCTCTTTGCCGTCGATCTCCTGGATGCCCGTGATCGACGGGCCATACACCTGCGGCAGCGTCTGCGGGCTCACCAAAGCGGTTGTCGGTGCGGTCAATAGGCCCCGCGCGTCGCTGGCCACAGCGCCTTGGAGCGGCAGGGTGACCGGACGCCCTTGGGCGTTGACGGTCTCGCCCGCGCCGACGGCCATGAACCCACCTTTCGGGAGTGCGACGATCTGGCTTTCACGATTTCCGTTCATTCCACCCTTGAACGTCCCCATCGACTCTAGAGGCGATTTACCCCACGCCGGGTTCTGGCCGACGGGAGCGGACTGCCATAGCCCGCGTTGTCCGTTGGCGTCGTTTCCCATGATTATCATTCGCCCCGACTGCGGGTCATATGCCCCGCTGGCCTGCGAAATACCTTTCAGGGTGTACAGCGGAGTGTCGGGATGGGCCAAATCCACCACAACCGTGTCGGGGGCGGTGTAGTGCTCGTTCTTCTGGCCGTCCGGTGTCTGGTACGGCACGATGGCATAGAACCCATAGTGTTCACCGTTGGGCCCCGTCGCCGTCCCCGTCGGGAGTGGTCGATATCCGTCAGGAACCGGCAATGGGTTTTTGCCGTCATAGACGCCCGGCACGTGGATATGCGGATACCCGTCCTTCCCGTCGCCGCCCAGCGCGATGCCCGTGCCCGGAATCGTCACATCGAGGTCGTCCTGCTGGCCGCTGTTGACGCCTTCCATCAGGGGTGGAGTGGCCGGCCCGTCAATACGCGGCCCCTTGCCGCCTCCCGTATTCATGGGCGCCGGACCGAAGCTTTCATGCGCGTCGTCAGCCCAGATTCCAGCGGGATCGTAGCCATCCTTGGCGAGCGATGCCTCACCGGCGTGAAGCGAGCTGGCATAGATGCCTCGAATCAAACGCATCTGCACCAGGGCGTCGCGAACATCATCCGCTTCGTCCGCCTTCGCATCCTCGATCAATGTCAGCAACGCGTGACGGCTCTTCTCGTCGAGGTTGCCGTCCTGCAGATCCTTCTGTGCCGCGACGACGATCTTGTCGAGCAGCTCCAGCTGGCGGTTCAGCGTGGCGATCTCGGCCGAACCTCGATGCTGCGCCTCGGCCAACGCCGCGGCGATGTTCTCCAGGTCCGACCCGATCTTGGGCAATTGCAGAGACTGGGACCCGAGAGCTTGCGACACGCGTTGCACCTCGGCGGAGTCGTTGATGGGATGGTCGCCATCCTGATGGTTCCAGGCCGCGTCGAAACGCTTCTTCGCCTGATCGAATGTTTCGCTTGCCTCAGCGGTACATCGGCCGGCGTCGTGGAACGCCTGCGCGAGGTTATTGATCTGCAGCGGGCTACCCGCTTGCAACGTTCGATTGATCTCCCAGGGGTCACCCCCCGCCTGGGCGATCAGCCCCGCAATATCGAGCATCTCCCCTTGATAACACCCTTCGGGCCACGGCCGCGTGCTCGTCGAAAAGTTGGCCGATCCGTGGGTGCTCACTGCATTCGCGAAGCGGCGAGAAGAAAGTTGGTAGGGCGGGCGGGGCTCGAACCCGCGACCAACGGATTATGAGTCCGCGGCTCTAACCAACTGAGCTACCGCCCCTGGGAATGTTCCGTAGGAAACCGTAGCCCAAAGCGTGGCCATCGTCCGCCGGGCATGGCTTGGGGCCCGCCGCACTCGCAGGAGCGGCGGCGGGCATTCAGGGCGTCAGGGCATCAGACCGGGGCCGGCTGCCCGGGGGCTTGCCGCGCGGCTTGGTCCTTGAGGCGGGGGATCAGGTCCGGCGCGTAGACGTAGATCGCCGACTCGACCTCCCACTCGGCCTGCTTCTGGTCCATCGGCGTGGTCCTGGTGATCATGTTGATCAATTCCTGGGCCTCGCCAAACTGATTCGGGTTGGACCGCACCTGGCTGGCGAACCAGCGTCCCTCGGCGGCCTCGCTGCAATCGTTGAAATCGGCGTTGTGCACCATCTTGTTCTGCGCCAGCAGCTTGATGTACTGGTCGTCGGCCGGGCTCATGTTGCACGACGCCGATGCGTGCGGCGCCGACAGCACCGCACCCCCCAACATCGCCGCCCCCAGCGCAACGCCGGCGGCCCCCACCGCCAGTGCTTGCGCGCGCGATCGTGTGCTCCTCACTTTCACGTCCCCCTTATCGTGGAATTTGTCAATTTCCTTTCGCGCCGAACACCGGGTACCACCGGCAACTAGCGCGACAAACGACTCGTTCGTCAAACAATCGATGAACGGCAGTCAACGAAAACGCCAGTGCGAGTTAGATATCCGATCAGCGGGCCAGCGGTAAGCGCAAATGGCCCATCACCGGCGCTCAGTGCTGCCGGTGCCGTACTCCACAGTTAGCTGGCGGGCCTACTCCGAAGGCCAGTTCGCGTGCGCGGCCTGGTCCTTGATCTTGGGGATCATGTCCGGCGCGTAGACGTAGATGGCCGACTCGACCTCCCACTCGGCCTGGGCCTGGTTCATCGACGTCGTGTTGGTGATCATGTTGACCAGCTCTTGGGCCTCACCGAACGGGTTGGGGTGGTTGCGCACCTGGTCGGCGAACCAACGCCCCTCGGCGGCCTCGGTGCAATCGCTGAAGTCGGCGTTGTGCACCATCTTGTTCTGTGCGAGCAGCTGGATGTACTGGTCGTCCTTCGGGCTGAGATTGCAGGACGCCGACGCTTGGGGCGCGGACAGCACCGCCCCGCCGAGCATCGAGGCCCCCAACGCGACGCCGGCGGCACAGACCGAGGACACTCGCGTGCGCAAACGTGAGCGGGTGGTCGTCATCTCCGGTCCTCCCTCTGCGTGTGAGCGGTGGGCTCTCCGACGCAAATCAAGCTGTGATGTGGCGACAGCTAGCCGTCAAATCAGGCGTCGCTGCCAGCTGAGATCACCGGCACATATGAGTTCACATATGAGTTTCGGCGTCGGGCATAAATTTAGCCAGTGCCAGCGGCCTGAGCGGGGAACTTTTGTTTGCGTGATCGTGTACGAATGGTTAACATTCGCTACTTCGCACCGGCCGCAAGAGCCCGGCGGATGCACGCGGGCCGACCGTGCCTGCCACCGTGAATAGCCTCATGACCAGTGAATAAGCACCCCGGCCCAACGACCACGTCGGCCGCAGATGACTCTTAGCTGAAGACGGTCTGCCCGTCGGCGTCGAGCAGATAGCGCTCGGTGCCCTGCTGGACCCGGGCCGCGTCGGCGCCCAGCGCGACGGCGACTTTGTTGCTTGCATTCCGCATGATGTCAAAGGTGAGCTCGACGGCCTCGGCATCGGAGAACCGGGAGCGCACCTCGGCGGCATCGTCGACGGCGAGGTGCGCAGGGGTCCAAATTAGCCCATCGGCGTAGCGCAGCGCTGCTTTAGCGCGGTCGTCGAGCACACTCGACGACTCGAAGCGCTCGATCTCGTCGTACAGCGTTTCCGAACCGCCGGCATCCAGCGCGGTGCTCTCCCGCAGCGACTTGCACAGCCGGCAGTTGTGCTGAACCGCCCCGCGCAGCCGGACCAGCTCGGCGGTGACCGGGTCGAGCGCCCGCATGCGCGCCACCGCGGGCAGGAAGTCGTTGAACACCGGACCCGACGGCTCGGTGACGCCGTCCCACGCGACGACGCCGTCGACCCAGCCCAGGTACTCCGAGCCGACGCCGAGCGCTTCCAGCCCGGCCCGCACCCGCGGAACGAAGTCGGCGATATACATTCCGACCGCCACGCCGAAGGCAGCCTCGCCCAGCTGCTTGACCAGGCGGGATCGCAGGTCGCCGGTGATCGCCGAGACATCGGCGCTGAACTGTTCGGCGAACTCGGCGACCACGACTTCCGCGTCCGATTCGGGCGCGCCGACCTCGACGGGGCTGGGCAGCGGCGGCAGCGACAGCGTCTCCGCACACACCCGCCGGATCAGTCCCGCGATGCGGGCGGCCGCCGGGTCACCCGGAAACAGGGCCACCAACCGCGTGAGCTGATCTTTCCGAACCGAAACCGGAGCCGCCATCCGTCACACGCTAGAACGCGGCCCGCCCCGCGGCAATCGCCTACTGCGCCTGGCTCACCGACGACATATAGAAGTCCGGTATCCGCAGCGACGGCATTGCCGACCGGGTGGCCCAGTCCGCCCACTCCCGCGGCAGCGTCTTCTCGCTCACCCCGGCCTCGGTGGCCCGCCGCAGCAGGTCCAGCGGGCTCTCGTTGAACCGGAAGTTGTTGACCGCCGCGGTCACCTCGCCGTCCTCGATGAGGTAGACGCCGTCGCGGGTCAGCCCGGTGAGCAGCAGCGTGGTGGGGTCGACCTCGCGGATGTACCACAGCGTGGTCAGCAGCAGGCCGCGTTCGGTGGCCGCGATCATGTCGGCCAGGTCGACGGAGCCACCGGTCATCACCAGGTTGTCGGCGGCGACCGCCACCTGGGCGTCGAATTTGGCGGCCGTCGCCCGCGGATAGGCCAGCGCGTTGATCACGCCGTTGCGGATCCAGTCCACCTGGCCGATCTCCATGCCGTTGTCGAAGACCGACACCGTTTCCGACGAGCTGCTCACGGCGACGAACGGTGTGCATGCCAGGCCGGGCGCCATCGGATCGGAGAACAGCGTCAACGGCAACTCGGTGAGCTTCTCCCCCACCCGGGTCCCGCCGCCGGGCGCCGAGAACGCGGTGCGGCCCTCCCTCGCGCCACGGCCGGCCATCGACCACGCCAGGTAGAGCATCATGTCGGCCACCGTCGATGGCGGCATGATCGTCTCGTAGCGGCCGGCGGGCAATTCCACGCTGCGTTCGGCCCAGCCGAGCCGCATCGACAGCTCCTCGAGCAACGAATCCATTGGCACACCGGCGAAGTCGGGCGTGCCGATGCCCGCCCAGGCGCTCGCGTCGCCGCGCTTGCCGTTGATCTCCACCGCCCCGGCGGGCTGGGTGTAGCGGCGCCGCACCCCGGTCGACGACGCCAAGAACGTGGTCGAAACGCTATGGTGCGCAAAGCCATACAGCCGGTCGGTGCCGCGAAAGCCCCGACTGAGGGAGTCGGCGACCTCGGCGAACACCAGCGGCCCGGTGCCCGGCACGGGTGCGTTCCAGTCCGCGGGCACGCCGGTGTCGGCCAGCAGCGGCGCGGCGTCACCGGCCTCGGGCGCCGAGCGGGCGGCCTCCTGGGACGCCGCCACCAGCTCGGGGATCACCCGCGGATCCACCTCCGCCGAGACCATGGTGCCGATGCGCGCGGTGGAGCCCTGACGGACGACGGAGATCACCGTGATGCTGCGGTTGACCGCAACCCCGTTGGTGGTCATCGAATTACCCGCCCAGCGCAGCGTCGCCTCCACCTTGTCGGTGACGAGCACCATGGTCTCGCTGGCGCCGCCGAGCTTGGCGGCCTCGTCCAGAACCAGGTTGACCACGTGCTGCGGGGTGATCATCGGCCACCCTCGGCGCGGGTGTTGAGCACATTGACGCCGCGGAACAGCGCCGACGGGCAGCCGTGGCTGACCGGGGCGATCTGGCCGGGCTGGGCCTTGCCGCAGTTGAACGCGCCACCCAGCCGCCAGGTCGACGGCCCGCCCACGGCCTCCATCGAGTTCCAGAAATCGGTCGTGGTGGCCTGATACGCGACATCCCGCAATTGGCCCTCCAATTCGCCGTCGCGGATGCGGAAGAACCGCTGACCGGTGAACTGAAAGTTGTAGCGCTGCATGTCGATCGACCATGACTTGTCGCCGATGATGTAAATGCCGTCCTCGACGCGGCCGATCAGGTCGGCGGTGCTGACGCTGTCTCTTATACACA